>NZ_JBAVHX010000005.1:0-77775 GCF_049686335.1 Buttiauxella sp.
GTGGATTTTGCCAGCGGCACCAGTAACTGCCCGCAGCTCCAGCCGGGGCGCTGGTTCACTCTCACCGGGCACCCGCGCGAAGACTTAAACCGCGCGTGGCAGGTGGTGTCCTGCGAGATGACCGGCAGCCAGCCACAGGCGCACACCGGTCTGAAAGCCGAAAACCTCGCCCTGTGGCTGGAGCCGGAAGCGGAAAACGACCGCAAAATCCACCTCTACCACTGCGACCATCTGGGCACGCCGCTGGCACTGGTGGATCGCGAGGGCCATATCGACTGGCACATCACCCTCGACCCGTGGGGCAATGTGCTCAGCGAACACAATCCGCAGCAACTGCATCAGCCGCAGAGAATGCAGGGCCAGCAATACGATGAAGAATCGGGGCTGCATTATAACCGGCACCGTTATTACGACCCGGCTCAGGGACTGTATATCAGTCAGGATCCGATTGGGTTACGGGGTGGGTGGAATGGTTATAGTTATCCGTTGAATCCAGTTAAGAATATAGATCCATTGGGATTAATTGAAACCGCTCAGTCGTACGTCGTTAGTAGAGATCTAGCTGCACTTGGTGATGATGCTAGATCTCGTTGGAATCCACTTACACATACGTTTACAGTAACGACAGATGGTCAGGGAAATATATTGCACACGTATAGTTGGGGGAATGATGCAAATCTTAAAGGATGGAATTTAGATCAATCTATTGATATAAAAACGGCCAGAGAAGCACTGGACAATAACTTGGCTGAGCCAACATTGGCCACAAGTTATTGTGTAGAAAAAGCATATAATGAATTAAATAAGAAAAAGAATGAACATATTAATTTGTTTATTACAAGAAATTGTAAGCAAGAAACAAACAATTTATTATTAAAAGCAATGGCTATTTGTAATGATAATACTTTGGGAACATCACCGTTTCCACCGAAGCAAGGTTTTTATGGGTATTCATATTGAATATGAAAAATATACTACTAAGTGTGTTAATTGGATCAGGCATTAGTGTTGCGACCGTGTTTCTTTATTCAGTATTTATTAATTTATACGGCAAATATGGTGGGGGGTATGTTAAATTATTTTTCTTATTGAGTATTATCGGTGGTGGGGTGGGGGTGTTTTATTTTTTATATTCAATAAGTAAAGAAGCTTTTTTTTGTAGTCTTATTTATGGTCTTCTTACATCTTTTATTGTGTTTTTTTTGATTGGTTTTATTGTTGTAAATATATATGGATCATAGTTTTTATAATTCAAATGACTATACCCCGAAATGGTTTTACCAGCCGAGTTGAATACGGGGCAGTTCTAGGATGACGCAATAGGGCTACAACGAACAGAGCTGGCTGACGGGCATGAAGTTCGGCGGCACGCCGCTGGCGCTGGTGGATCGCGAGGGCCATATCGACTTGCACATCACCATCGACCCATGGGGCAATGTGCTCAGTGAACATAATCCGCAGCAACTGTATCAGCCACTGAGAATGCAGGGCCAGCAGATCGATGAAGAATCGGGGCTGCATTATAACCGGCACCGTTATTACGACCCTGCTCAGGGAAGGTATATCAGTCAGGATCCGATTGGGTTGCGGGGTGGGTGGAATACATATACTTATCCATTAAATCCGATCAAGAATATAGATTCGATGGGGCTAATGGCGTTTGGTGGCGAATTTGGAAAATGGGCTGGTTCTGCATTTAACTTACCTTATGAAGATATTAATCCTGCAATAGATGCGTCGAACGGGCCGCACTACGAACCTCTATCAGGATCTATTTCACTTGATGTGGGAATATCACTGGATGCTTTTAGTGGAGGTAGTAGTGTTGTGGGATCCTCAGTTGGAACAAATGATCGAGTTTCTGGCAATAAAGATATTTGCACATATTATGCCCAATGCGATCATAACGGGGCTGGCCTGGCGATGGGGGCAGCAGCGTCACTTTCCGTCTCTGGAGCGGGCGCTTCCCCTGGACAGGCAAATTCAAAAGGGGCAATGATGGGAGGTGGCATATTAGGTAAATTCTCTCTTGCTGGAACAAAAGATTCTTCGGGTCATCCTACTGGAATTTTAAGTGCTGGTCCTGGTATTGGTGCATGGGTTGGTGAGTTGACTAATTGCTCTCAATATTCAAGATGTTTATCTGAGCTATTGGGTTGATAATGAATAAAAAAAAACTGACAGTGCTGATACTTTTTATAATAGGTTGTTTGCTATTAACATACAAGCTTGGTGTTAGCTTTAAAAGTGATGATTCTTTAAGGACAAAAGCTGAAAATAAAGTCAGTTTATTTCAGGATCTTTATAATAACCTAGAGTTAGAAAAAATCTATGATGAGTCCTGTGATAACTTCCAGAAAATGACACCGCGAGATGAATTTCTTTCTATTATGATTGGAAAGAAGGAAGTGTTTGGTAGATTTAAACATTCCACTTTATTCTATACTAATGTTATTAACTCAAAAAAAGTTGCTTTAAGGTATAGAACATATTATGAACATTATTCTTTAATTGAGGAATTTACTTACAATGATGAAGGAGGTTTGTGCCTTCAAGGATTTTATATTGATGACTCAGGTAAGCTAGGCGAGGTGATTAAACTGGATTGATCACATCAGACCTTAGTAAGCCTTCAAATGTTACAATGAGCGTAGGTTATGGTATAGGGGGAGGAGCCTTTTCAGGAGTAATGACTTGCCAGATGTATACAAAGTGTATGATTAACTAAATTCTGATTGGACTAATAAGGTATTTATATGCGTTTTTGGATGTCATTATTTATAATTTTTATGCTGTCGGGATGTGATAATCAGTCAACCAAAGATGCGATACTCCAGGTGGATGTTTTCCGTGAGATGTACAATAATAATAACTTTTTCGATATATACTCCAGCTCTGCTTTGGGTTTAAAAAAAGCCATGACAGAACAACAGTTAGTTTCATTTTTAGGCAAACAAAAAGAAGATTTAGGGAAATTTAAATCAGCGACTTTACTTAATAGCACAGTTATAAATAACAGCGAGGTAACACTGTCATTTCAAACAAACTACAACAAAGATTCTTTCCTTGAATTATTTGTATATAAAAAAGAACCAAATGGATATAAATTATTTTACTATACAATAGACACACAACGAACATTAAAAATTGATCCTGTAACTCATGCCATTCAGTTACCAAAGTGATATTCAACCTACACATGTCAAAATTTGTAGGTTGAATTATAGCTACTGAGGTTTATCATTTTTTTGGATGCGAGCTAACCCTATAACTTTAACATATAGCTCTTTTATTTGTGAATATATATAAAGACCGACACAACAAAAAGTACCCACTAAGACAGCTATAATAACTGAGACAATGCATGAGGTAAGTAAACCAACAGCTATTGCTTTAATCCCAAAAACTTGCTCTCCATTCAAGGTAATTACATTAAAACCAAAATATCCAAAAAAACCAAAAATCAAACCTAATGGAACTATAGAAAAAAACAACCCAGCCAACAATATCTTATAGATATCGATTGGTCTTGTGTCATTTACTGAGATGAACAACTCTAATTTCCTTGTCACTTTCTAACTCCTTCCTTTACCAAATGGTAAGTTATACAGGATCATTTTAAATAATTATTACTTTGATAACGGTATCTATTATGGTTTACTTTTTAGGAATAATCGAGAATCAAGCCTACACAATAAAAATTAATACGATGAAGAATCTAAATTCACAATCAACCGAAAATATAAATAATTAAGTGATACACATACAAAAAGCGAACCCCAAGAGGTTCGCTTTTTCTTTGTCACTCAACCTTCTTTAATCTGGCTGACGGTTTTGTTCATTGGCAACGGCAAATAAGCGCGTATCCGTAAACCACCCCGCTCGCTGACGCCGATATCCAGCAGGCCGTTATGATTGTCGATAATACGCTGCACAATCGCCAGTCCCAAACCGGTGCCACTGGTGGTTCGCGCACTATCGCCACGCACAAACGGTTGGAACAGATGTTTGAGCTGATCAGGTTTAATCCCTGGGCCGTCATCTTCTACCTGGAACCACGCGCGGTTTAACTCGCCGCCGCTGCTTACCTTGATCCAGCCATTACCATATCGCGCGGCATTTACCACCATATTGGCGGCGGCACGTTTAATGGATAACGGATGGATGTTGACCAGCAATTCGCCAGCTTGAAGGTCGGTATCAATTTCCCGCTCATAACCACTTTCAGCTGCTACCACTTCACCCAACACACTATTGAGATCGGCGGTTTCCAATGGCATCTCTTGCCCGGTACGCAGGTAATCAATGAACTGCTCGATTATCGCATTACACTCTTCGATATCTTTGTTAATCGACTCAGAGAGATAGCCATCTTCTGCACTCATCATTTCTGTTGCCAGACGAATACGAGTAAGCGGCGTACGCAAATCGTGGCTGACGCCCGCCATTAATAACGTGCGGTCATCGGCGAGCTGTTTAACACCTGCGGCCATGTGATTGAAGGCTCGGGTAACGGAACGCACCTCCGACGCGCCATATTCACGCAGTGGCGGCGGAATAATGCCTTTACCAACCTGCAAAGCAGCATGCTCGAGGTCAACCAGGGGTCGGTTCTGGATACGAATAAACAGCCACGCGCCACCAATCGCCAGCAACATTATCGCAAGCGTGTAGCGGAACAACGGTGAGAAATCGCCCTGATGAATTTCAGTCAGGGGGACACGAACCCAGATATTTGGCGACAGCCACGTCTTCAGCCAGACAACCGGCGAACTCTTGTTAACCTCAACACGAACTTCTGTTGGGCCACCCAATTGTTGCGCCATTTGATGACTAAGGAATTCGTAATGCTGCGCCCAGCGCAAACCCGCGTCTTCCGCCGCTTCATTGGAATACAGAGAGATTCCCAACTCACGGTAGATTTCACGCCGAAACGCAGGCGGAACCACCAGTTGCGTACCATCCTCGAGTTGCAGTTTATCGGTCATCAACATACGGACTTCGTACGCCAGCACTTTATTAAACTGTTGCAAGCTCGGCAGAATGGCGAAGTTCAACACCACAAGGTAGGTCGTCACCAGGCTGACAAACAGCAAGGTGACGATCAATAACAGCGTGCGGGCAAACGAGCTTCTGGGGGAGAAGCGGACTCGCCTCATGCCTTGGAACCGTCCGGCACGAATACGTAGCCCAGGCCCCATACGGTCTGGATATAACGTGGATGCGCAGGGTCTTCTTCAACCATGCGACGCAGACGAGAAATCTGTACGTCGATAGAACGTTCCATCGCACTGTATTCACGGCCACGCGCCAGGTTCATCAATTTATCGCGTGATAACGGCTCGCGTGGATGGCTCACCAGCGCTTTCAGAACCGCGAACTCGCCACTGGTTAATGGCATAGGCTCATCTTCACGGAACATCTCACGAGTGCCGAGGTTCAGCTTAAACTTACCAAAAGCGATAACCGCTTCTTCCTGAGAAGGTGCGCCAGGCAGTTCGTTAGCCTGACGACGCAGAACCGCGCGAATACGGGCCAGCAGTTCACGTGGGTTAAAAGGTTTAGGAATGTAGTCATCCGCACCAATTTCTAACCCAACGATACGGTCAACTTCTTCGCCTTTCGCGGTAACCATAATGATTGGCATAGGGTTGCTTTGGCTGCGCAGACGGCGGCAGATAGACAAGCCATCTTCGCCCGGTAACATCAGATCAAGCACCATCAGGTGGAAGGACTCGCGGGTTAACAGGCGATCCATCTGTTCTGCGTTAGCAACGCTACGGACCTGGAAGCCTTGTTCGGTGAGATAACGCTCTAATAGCGCACGTAAGCGCATGTCGTCATCCACGACCAGAATCTTATAGTTCTCTTGCATTCTTATACTCCCAAAGGCTCGAACAGTGAGTGCGTATTCTTAAAAAACTGCGGCGTTACGACCAGTCAATTCTGGTATATATTCTAGTCGAAATTGTTACAAAGCATATTAAACAGATGGTTATAGACGCTTTTTAACCAAAAACAATGACCAGGTTCGCAAATCTCCGGGATTGCCATCACCCTGATATTTCGGTTTAAATCGTCTCTATTGTGCTACCCATTCAAGGCTTGATGATGAAAACGCCATTAATTACCCGTGAAGGCTATGAAAAGCTAAAACAAGAAAAGGACGCTTTGTGGCGAGAAGAGCGTCCGGAGGTGACAAAAAAGGTCACCTGGGCAGCAAGTCTTGGCGATCGCAGTGAAAATGCCGACTACCAGTACAACAAAAAAAGACTGCGAGAAATAGATCGTAGAGTGCGTTATCTCACAAAATGCCTCGAACAGTTAAAGATCGTCGACTATTCACCACAACAAGAAGGCAAAGTGTTTTTTGGCGCATGGGTAGAGATTGAAAACGATGAAGGAAATACGTTGCGTTTTCGCATCGTGGGGTATGACGAAATCTTCGGGCGCAAAGATTACATCTCTATTGATTCCCCGATGGCTCGCGCCCTGCTGAAAAAAGAAGTGGGCGACCTCGCCATCGTGCAAACACCTGCGGGCGAAGCGCAGTGGTACGTCAATGAAATCGAGTATGTGAAATAGACCGCAAGCCAGCAACAGAACTGTCCGATTCATCATCTCTCGGGCGCTGTGGCTGGCAATTTCGCCCCCCAATCCGTATAACTACACTCTGAAATTTCGACTCAAACAGATGAAAAAACCATGATGAATGATTCACTCTGCCGCATTATTGCCAGCGAGCTTAAGGCCAAAGATGAACAGGTTGAAGCCGCCGTTCGCTTGCTGGATGAAGGGAATACCGTGCCGTTTATTGCACGTTATCGTAAGGAAGTCACCGGCGGTCTGGATGACACGCAACTGCGTCAACTGGAAACTCGTCTGGGCTATCTGCGCGAATTAGAAGACCGCCGTCAGACAATCCTCAAGTCTATTACCGAACAAGGTAAATTGAGCGGCGAGCTTGCCGCTGCCATCAATGGCACGCTGAGCAAAACCGAGCTTGAAGACCTCTATTTACCGTATAAGCAAAAGCGCCGTACTCGCGGGCAAATTGCGATTGAAGCAGGTCTTGAGCCACTGGCCGAGTTGCTGTGGAACGAACCGTCTCACACACCTGAAGAAGAAGCCGCCCGTTTCGTTGATGCCGATAAAGGTGTTGCCGATACCAAAGCCGCGCTGGATGGCGCACGCTATATCCTGATGGAGCGCTTTGCCGAAGATGCGGCGCTGCTCGCAAAAGTCCGTAACTATCTGTGGAAGAACGCCCACCTGGTTGCCAGCGTCGTAAGCGGCAAAGAAGAGGAAGGGGCAAAATTCCGTGACTATTTTGATCATCACGAACCGATTGCGACCGTTCCCTCTCACCGTGCACTCGCCATGTTCCGTGGCCGCAACGAAGGAATTTTACAGCTTGCGTTGAATGCCGATCCGCAGCATGACGAACCGCCGCGTGAAAGCTATTGCGAACAGCTGATTATCGACCATTTGGGTTTGCGTCTGAACAATGCCCCGGCTGATGCCTGGCGTCGTGCCGTGGTGAGCTGGACCTGGCGTATTAAAGTGCTGATGCACCTTGAAACCGAGCTGATGGGTACCGTGCGTGAACGCGCCGAAGACGAAGCCATTAACGTCTTCGCCCGTAATATGCACGATCTGTTGATGGCGGCACCTGCGGGACTGCGTGCCACAATGGGTCTCGATCCGGGTCTGCGTACCGGCGTGAAAGTCGCGGTTGTGGATTCAACCGGCAAACTGGTCGCCACCGACACCATTTATCCGCATACCGGCCAGGCGGCCAAAGCTGCCGTTGCGGTTGCTGCGCTATGCGAAAAACACAACGTCGAGCTGGTCGCTATCGGCAACGGTACGGCATCGCGCGAAACCGAGCGCTTCTTCCTCGACGTGCAGCAGCAATTCCCGAAAGTCACCGCACAGAAAGTGATTGTCAGTGAAGCTGGCGCTTCCGTCTATTCCGCATCAGAACTGGCGGCGCTGGAGTTCCCGGATCTGGATGTATCGATTCGTGGTGCGGTGTCGATCGCTCGTCGCCTGCAAGACCCGCTGGCGGAGCTGGTGAAAATCGACCCGAAATCTATCGGTGTCGGCCAGTATCAGCACGATGTTAGCCAGTCACAGCTGGCGAAGAAGCTGGACGCGGTAGTCGAAGACTGCGTAAACGCCGTTGGCGTGGATCTGAACACCGCATCAGTGCCGTTGTTAACCCGCGTCGCGGGCTTAACGCGCATGATGGCGCAGAACATCGTTAACTGGCGTGATGAAAATGGCCGCTTCCAGAATCGTCAGCAGTTGCTCAAAGTAAGCCGTTTAGGGCCGAAAGCCTTCGAGCAGTGTGCAGGTTTCCTGCGCATTAACCACGGTGATAACCCGCTGGATGCCTCAACGGTTCACCCGGAAGCCTACCCGGTTGTCGAGCGAATCCTGGCGGCGACCGAACAAGCGTTGCAAGACTTGATGGGTAACGGTGAAGCATTGCGCGGCCTGAGCGCCCGTGAGTTCACCGATGAGCGTTTCGGTGTGCCCACGGTGACCGACATCATCAAAGAGCTGGAAAAACCAGGTCGTGACCCTCGCCCGGAGTTCAAAACCGCGAAGTTCGCTGATGGCGTAGAAACCATGAACGACTTACAGCCTGGCATGGTGCTGGAAGGCGCGGTCACCAACGTGACCAACTTTGGCGCGTTTGTGGATATTGGCGTCCATCAGGACGGTCTGGTTCACATCTCCTCGCTTTCAGATAAATTCATCGACGATCCCCACAAAGTGGTGAAAGCCGGCGATATCGTCAAAGTGAAAGTGATGGAAGTGGATCTGGCGCGTAAACGTATTGCGCTCACGATGCGTCTTGATGAGCAACCTGGCGAATCCAACCGCCGTGGCAGCGCACCACGCGAGCAAACCGAACGCCGTCCGGCACAACAGCAGAAACCGCGTGGACGTGATAACTCCGCAAGTAGTAACGGTAACTCTGCGATGAGTGACGCACTGGCAGCGGCATTAGGTAAGAAACGCTAATTGCTGGTTCCGCCCTCTCCTGCTTTAAGGGAGAGGGTTGGATTTAAGCGCCTTTATTTCCGCAACCCAAATAAGCACAAATTGTCTGTTAAATCCCTGTTCGCAAGTTAATAACATTTCATTATCAGCCGGGATAATTCATCAAAAAATAGAATGAGTTTGATATAAATCAAATTCCGTAATAATAGATAAACAGCACTAATATTTATCAAACGTGTAACACTTGAAATATCACGACAACATTAATAGAGAAAATACAATATAATTATCATTTATAAATAATTTCAACTTTTTGTTATTTATAGGATTTTAATAAAATTACCGCGCCAACATCACAAATTTAATAAACCACTTCAATCTGCAAAATAAGCAAAAAAGTATAATTCATCTCAAAAATAATCATTGAAGACAGAAACCATTCTCATTATCATTGATTTGTTCGTTAATTCTCCTCTATCCAACGATTTTCTCGTTAGCGTAATTACAGAGCCCAGCTCTAAGTAGGTCCTATGCGATTCTTGCCAGGTAGCTCGTGGAAGATTACCGGCTTTGCCAACGAAATTAGCCCGTCATATCGCCAGAAATTATTATCACTCGGTATGTTGCCCGGCTCGTCATTTAACGTTGTACGTGTCGCGCCGTTAGGCGATCCCATTCATATCGAAACGCGTCGTGTCAGTTTGGTATTACGCAAAAAAGATCTCGAACTGCTGCACGTTGAAGCCATTGCCTGACAGGCGGGGAGAGCGCTAGCGCTCGTTGCTATTTTCTTTAAGTTCACGAATAAAATGAAAAAACTCACTATCGGCTTAATCGGTAACCCTAACTCCGGCAAAACCACGTTGTTTAACCAACTCACTGGCTCACGCCAACGAGTGGGAAACTGGGCGGGTGTTACTGTAGAACGTAAAGAAGGTCAGTTTTCAACGCTGGCGCATCAAGTCACGCTAGTCGACTTGCCGGGCACTTACTCGCTGACCACCATTTCATCGCAAACCTCTCTCGATGAACAAATCGCCTGCCACTATATTCTGAGCGGCGACGCAGACCTGTTAATCAACGTGGTCGATGCGTCAAACCTTGAGCGCAATCTCTATTTGACGCTGCAACTTCTCGAGCTGGGTATTCCATGCGTCGTCGCACTTAACATGCTCGACATCGCCGAGAAGCAAGACATCCGTATTGATATTGATGCACTTGCGGCACGCCTGGGTTGCCCGGTGGTTCCACTGGTATCGACGCGTGGCCGTGGTATGGAAGGTCTGAAGCTGGCCATCGACCGCCGCCAGCCAAATGCACATAACGATCTCGTACTTTATCCCCCGAAACTGCTCGAAGAAGCAGACAAACTGGCGGCAGAAATGCCTGCTGATATGTCTGCGCAGCAGCGTCGTTGGTTGGCTCTGCAAATGCTGGAAGGCGATATCTACAGCCGTGAATATGCCGGTCGTGCCGCGGATAAGCTTGACGCAGTTCGTAGCCAACTGGCCGTTGAAATTGACGATCCGGCGCTGTTGATTGCCGATGCGCGCTATCAAACTATCGCCGCTATCTGCGATTCCATCAGTAACAGCCTGACCGCCGAACCGCATCGTCTCACCGCGATGATGGATAAAGTTATCCTTAACCGTTTCCTCGGTTTACCTGTTTTTCTGCTGGTCATGTATCTGATGTTCTTGCTGGCGATAAACATCGGCGGTGCATTGCAGCCCATCTTCGACGGCGGTTCTGCCGCTATCTTTATTCACGGTATTCAGTGGATTGGCGCAACATTACATTTTCCAGGCTGGCTGACGATTTTCCTCGCCCAAGGGATTGGCGGTGGTATCAACACCGTGCTGCCGCTGGTGCCGCAAATCGGCATGATGTACCTGTTCCTCTCCTTCCTTGAGGACTCCGGTTACATGGCGCGTGCGGCATTTGTGATGGACCGCCTGATGCAATCGCTCGGCTTACCCGGTAAATCATTCGTGCCGTTGATTGTCGGCTTCGGCTGTAACGTCCCTTCAGTCATGGGTGCGCGTACGCTGGATGCTCCGCGGGAACGTCTGATGACCATCATGATGGCACCGTTTATGTCATGTGGTGCGCGTCTGGCGATTTTTGCAGTATTTGCCGCGGCCTTCTTTGGTCAGCAAGGCGCGCTGGTGGTCTTCTCGCTTTATATTCTGGGCATTGTGATGGCGATTCTCACCGGCCTGATGCTCAAACACACCATCATGCGCGGTGAAGCGACGCCGTTTGTCATGGAACTGCCGGTGTATCACGTTCCCCACCTGAAAAGCTTGTTGCTGCAAACCTGGCAACGCCTGAAAGGGTTCGTATTGCGTGCCGGTAAAGTGATCGTCATCGTCAGTATTTTCATCGGTGCGCTCAATAGCTTCTCGTTTAGCGGCAAAGAAGTAGACAACATTAACGATTCGGCGTTGGCGTCAGTTAGCCGGGTTCTCACTCCATTGCTCAAGCCCATTGGTGTGCATGAAGACAACTGGCAAGCAACGGTGGGTCTGTTCACTGGTGCAATGGCGAAAGAAGTGGTCGTCGGTACGCTCAACACGCTTTACACCGCCGAAGATATGCATGAAGAGCCCTTTGATGCCGCAAACTTCAACCTGCTTGATGAGTTAGGTGGCGCGGCGGGTGAAACCTGGCAGAGCCTGAAAGACACCTTTAGCCTGAGCGTGCTGGCCAACCCAATCGAAGCCAGCAAAGGTGACGGTGAAATGGCGAGCGGAGCGATGGGCGTGATGAGCAGCAAATTTGGTAGCGCAGCTGCGGCTTACAGCTACCTGATTTTCGTGTTGCTCTACATTCCATGTATTTCGGTGATGGGTGCTGTCGCCCGTGAGTCAAGTCGTGGCTGGATGATGTTCTCCGTGCTGTGGGGGCTGAACATCGCTTATTCATTGTCCACGCTTTACTACCAGACCGTGACGTTTAACGCGCATCCGCAATACAGTCTGGTGTGTATCCTCGCGGTAGTGTTGTTCAATGTGCTGTTGATTGGCGGTTTGCGTCGCGCACGGAGTCGCGTGAACGTCAGCCTGATGTCGACACGCAAAGCGGCCGCCTGCTGTGAAAGCAGCGCTGGCGATTGTCACTAAGGGGGAATCATGGCGAGTTTAATTGAGATTCGTGATGCGCTGGCGCTGCAAGGGCGTATGGATGCAACGCAGATTAGCCAACAGCTTGCCACCCCACTGCCGCTGGTGAATGCCATGCTGAGCCGTCTTGAAGCGATGGGGAAAGCAATGCGTATCACCGAGGACCCGAGTGATTGCCTGACAGGCAGATGTAAAAGCTGCCCTGAAGGTAAGAAATGTGTTCGGGAAGTGTGGACGCTTAGAGCGTAGATGTTGTAAATGGTGGATGACGCCTGCGGCTTATCCACCCTACAAAATCGAATCCTAAATCCCAGGCGTAAACCGACAACGTTCAGCGCAGGTCGGATAAGCCCCAGGCGTAAACCGACAACGTTCAGAGTAGGTCGGATAAGCCGCAGGCGTCATCCGACAACGTTCAGAGTAGGTCGGATAAGCCACAGACGTCATCCGACAACGTTCAGCGCAGGTCGGATAAGCCGCAGACGTCATCCGACAACGTTCAGCGCAGGTCGGATAAGCCGCAGGCGTCATCCGACATCCCACTAAAGCTGCTTTTGAAATTCCACCAGCACCTGACAAACATCCTGCGGATGAGAAATAAAAGGCGCGTGGGCCGCTTTCGGGAAAATCACCGCTTCACTTTGCGGCCATTGCGCATCCAGCAATCCCGCGACTTTGCGCGGCACCAGCCCGTCCAGATACCCGTACAAACGTAAAAATGGCAGAGTTAGCTGGCTCAGCGGCTGGCGTAAATCCGCTGTTTTGAGGATTTCCAGGCCACCATTTAGCACCTCAACGCTCGGCATCGGTTGTTCCAGGACCACTGCTTTTAAACGACGTGCATCCTGGCGCGCGGTCTGGGTCCCCAGTGTTTGTAACGCCAGGAAACGCTCCACGGTGCGCTGAAAATCTTCACTCAATTGCTGCTGGAAGCTCGCCAGAATTTCAGGTTTGATGCCCGGCCAGTCCCCTTGTGCGGTGAAACACGGCGAAGACGCGATAGTCACCAACCCTCTCACGCGTTGTGGATGAGTTAACGCAACCTGGCTTGCCACCAGCCCGCCCAAACTCCAGCCCAGCCAAATCGCCTGCTCCGGTGCTCGTGCCAGCACCGTCTCGGCCATCTCCTCAAGAGTCAGCGCACCAAAATCCTGGCTGCGGCCATAACCGGGTAAGTCGACAAGATGAAGACGAAAATGCGAGCTTAATTCCTCGCAAATGTAATGCCACACTTCCGCATTCAAGCCCCATCCGTGCAGCAACACAAGATCGTCTTTTCCTTCACCTTTTGTCTGCCACCAAAGCTTACTCATCAGTTACTGTTCTCATTTTGTTCTGCAAGGATGCGAATATGCTAACAATCCCAGGGCTGTGTTGGCTATGCAAGATGCCACTTGCTTGTGCGCATTGGGGAATTTGCTCGTGCTGTACCAGGGCGTTACCGACACCACCACCGTGCTGTCCTCGCTGCGGGTTGCCCTGCGCCAATCCCCATTTACCTTGCGGCCGTTGTCTGCAAAAGCCTCCACAGTGGGACTCGCTGGTGTTCGTTACCGATTACAGCCAACCGCTCAACCGGCTGATCCAGCGATTTAAATTCAACGGCACCGTCGCGCTGGCTCCTGCTCTGGCGCGCTTAATGATGCTGCGCGTGCTGGAGGCAAAACGCACACAAACCTTGTGCAAACCGGATTGCATGGTCAGTGTTCCGCTGCATTCAAGTCGTGCCTGGCATCGTGGCTTTAACCAAAGTGATCTGCTGGCAACCGCGCTTTCGCGCTGGCTTCAGTGCGACTATTTCCCTAAGGGAATCAGGCGCATCCGGGCCGCGCAAACGCAACATCAACTCAACGCCAGAATGCGGAGAAACAATCTAAAAGGCGCGTTCAGGGTTGATTTTCCCGTGGCAGGCCGCCATATAATTATTGTGGATGATGTCGTCACGACGGGCAGTACGGTGGCGGAAATTGCGCGGCTGCTGAAAAAGCAGGGCGCGGCGACTATCCAGGTGTGGTGCCTTTGTCGAACCTTGTAGACCCTCGATGATGGGCGTATTATAACCGACTAAAATAGTCAACTATTGAGCAATCGTTATGATCCGTATTTCCGATACAGCACAATCCCACTTTGCCAAACTGCTGGCAGGTCAGGAAGAAGGGACGCAAATTCGCGTATTCGTCATTAATCCTGGTACTCCAAATGCGGAGTGCGGGGTTTCTTACTGTCCGCCGGATGCGGTTGAAGCATCAGATACTGCCCTCAAATTCGAGCAGTTGACCGCGTATGTTGATGAGTTAAGTGCACCTTATCTTGAAGATGCCGAAATTGATTTTGTTACCGACCAACTCGGCTCACAGCTAACCCTGAAAGCACCGAACGCTAAAATGCGTAAAGTGTCCGACGACGCGCCGTTGATGGAACGCGTTGAATACATGCTGCAAGCGACGGTTAACCCTCAGCTGGCAGGCCACGGCGGTCGTGTCACGCTGATGGAAATTACCGATGAAGGTTTTGCGATTCTGCAATTCGGCGGCGGGTGTAACGGCTGTTCAATGGTCGATGTGACCCTGAAAGAAGGCATCGAAAAACAACTGCTGGCTGAGTTCCCGGAACTGAAAGGCGTTCGTGATTTGACCGAGCACCAGCGCGGCGAGCATTCGTACTACTAATAAATATGGCGGATGACGCTCGCGCTTATCCGCCCTACGCATGCATTTAACGTAGGGCGGATAAACGCAGTATCATCCGCCAAAATTATCTCTATCGCTTCTTACGTCGCTTATCCAAATCCTTCAGCAACTTATTCACTTCATCGTCTGCGAACATTTCCTCAAGCGAAGTCGACAACTTGCGTCGCCAGTTTTTGTACTGATAACTGGTGCCTGGAATATTCACCGGTTCTGCTATGCCTAACCAGTCTTCAGGTTGCAGCCCCAGCAGGGCGCTATTGCTGTCAGCAATGTAGCGCTGCATACCGCGATTGAGCGTACCCGTCATCGCCATCAACGACGCTTTGTGTCCTGCGCGTTTTGGCAGACAGCCATATTTATGCAGGCTATCCAGCAAACCTTGTTTGGCGCGTTCGCGATCCTGATACAGCTCAGTAAGCATCTCTTCATCAGGATACAGGCCCAGAGTTTTACCCAGCGTCAGGTCACCGCTTTCCCAGTAGCCGCGCAGAGTCGGTAAATCGTGGGTAGTTGCGACGGCCATCGACTGTTTAGGCCACGCTTTGGGCGCACGGAACTGCTTCTCCTGATCGTGTTCGAAATAGAGCACTTTGTAGGAGTAAACTCCGCTGTCACGCAGCTTTCCGACGATCTCAACCGGCACCGTACCGAGATCCTCACCGATCACCATACAGTGATGACGTTTACTCTCCAGCGCGAGGATCGACAGCAGATCGTCCACCGGATAATGCACGTAAGCGCCTTTGTCCGCGGTTTCACCATACGGGATCCACCACAAACGCAACATCGACATCACGTGGTCAATACGTAGCGCACCACAACTGGTCATGTTGGAACGCAACAGATCAATAAACGGCTGATAGGCGCGTGCAGTAATCACATGCGGGTCCATCGGCGGCAAACCCCAGTTCTGGCCGAGCGGGCCAAGAATATCGGGTGGCGCACCCACAGAGGCTTTCAGGCAGTAAAGCTCGCGGTCACACCAGGTTTCCGAACCACCTTCTGCCACGCCAACCGCCAGGTCACGATACAGGCCGATTGGCATTTTAAAGCTCTGGCTGGTTTGCCAGCACATCTCAAACTGTGCGTAGGCGAGGTATTGCAGCCACAGATAGAAATTCACTTCATCGCGATGTTCGTTGCAGAAGGCGTTAACTTCCGGGTTATGTGCGTCGCGGAAACCTTCCGGCCACACCGGCCAACCCCAGCGCATTTCATCTTCTTTAACTTGATAAGCGTGCAGCGCATCGAATGCCGCCTGGTAATACAGGCTATCGCCGCCCTGCTGCACAAATGTCTGGAACGCGACGACATGTTCGTCACGCGCACCACGTAAAGAAAACTGCTTCCACGCCATGCGTAGCGCGGCCATTTTCAAAACCGTCACGGTGGAGTAATCCACCCACTGCGCATCGCGTGCCGATTGCAGCGTCGCCTGCGTGGTCGGCATTTTCCACCACGTCTGCGCTTCATCACTCAGTAAGAAGTCATCAACCGCATTCACGTCGATATAAATCACGTTCAACCAACGGCGTGACGACGGACTATACGGACTGGCACTTTCTGGATTCGCAGGATACAGCGCGTGAATCGGATTCAGGCCGATAAACGCCCCGCCCCGTTTTGCTACATCCACCAGCATGCGCTGCAAATCACCGAAATCACCAATACCCCAGTTATGCGTAGAACGTAAGGTGTAAAGCTGAACACATGCGCCCCACAGTTTTTCATCCTGCATTAACGCTGCGGGTTCATAACAGCGTTTTGGCGCAACAATCACGCGGCATTGCCAGTGATGATCATTCTGGCTGACTGTGAGGTCGTGATAGCCTTCCGGCAGCGACGCTGGCAGCAACATCTTTTTGCCGGCCAGAGCATGCCCTTTATGCTGTTTGCCCTCTTCAGTGGTCAACTGCCAGGTGTAATCACCGTTTCCTTCCAGCACCGTCGCCATGCGCGTGCCAGAAGTAAATACCAGGACATTAGCCACTGGCGTAACCCCCACCTTTTTCAAGGTGGGGGTACGGCTCATGGCTTCCAGCAAACGCTGCTTGGTATCCGCAGGAATAGCCTGCGGTTTGCCGTGGGCGTTAATGTAGTTTGGGCTAATTCCCGCCTCCAGGGCGGCGTTATCAAGACGTTTGCTGTCCATGCGTTCCCTTAGCGTTTTGCCTGCCAGATACGTTGCTGATAATCACGGATAGAGCGGTCAGAGCTGAACATACCGCAACGTGCCGTGTTAAGAATGGCGGCGCGCGTCCAGGCATCCTGGTCAAGATACAGGGCATCTGCGAGTTTTTGTGCTTCCGCGTACGCTGTGAAATCGGCCATCACTAAATACGGATCGCCGCCTTGTTTGCCAATGCTGTGCAGCATCTGGTCGAAGGCATGTTTGTCGCCATCGCTATAAACGCCCTTCTCCAGCTCTTTGAGCACCGCATCAAGCACTTTGTCTTTCTTACGCCATTTCACCGGATCATAGCCTTTGGCTTTCAGCGCTTTCACTTCTTCCACGGTATGACCGAAGATAAAGATGTTTTCCTCACCGACCTTCTCAGCGATTTCGACGTTCGCCCCATCGAGCGTGCCGACAGTCAGTGCCCCGTTAAGCGCCAGTTTCATGTTGCCGGTACCGGAGGCTTCTTTGCCTGCGGTAGAGATTTGCTCGGAAATATCCGCCGCCGGGATCATCACTTCTGCCGCCGAGACACAGTAATCCGGCAGGAAGACCACTTTCAACTTGTCGCCAACCACCGGATCGTTATTGATGGCGTGTGCCACTTTGTTAATCGCGAAGATGATGTTTTTGGCGAGGTAGTAACCCGGCGCCGCTTTCGCACCAAACAGATACACGCGTGGCACACGGTCTGCCGTCGGGTTTTCACGGATTTCTTTGTACTGCGCCAAAATGTGCAGCAGGTTCAGGTGCTGACGTTTGTACTCGTGCAGGCGTTTGATTTGCACGTCAAACAACGCATCCGGGCTAATGACAATGCCAGTGCGAACTTTGACGAAAGCTGCCAGTTTCACTTTGTTCTGATATTTGATGTCGCGGTATTCCTTGCGGAATTTCGCATCATCAGCATATTTTTCCAGACCTTCGAGCACATCAAGATTGTTTGCCCACTCTTTCTTGAGCTTTTTATCGAGCAATGCCGCAAGTGACGGGTTGCACTGTTTGATCCAGCGACGTGGCGTAATCCCGTTGGTGACGTTATGGAACTTGTTCGGCCACAGCTGGTGATATTCCGGGAACAGGTCTTTGACGACCAAATCCGAGTGCAATGCTGCAACCCCGTTCACCGCAAAACCACTCACCACACACATGTTCGCCATACGAACTTGCTTGTCGTAAACCACTGCCAGTTTTGCCCATACCGCTTCGTCGCCCGGCCAGGTTTTCGTCACCAGCTTTTTAAAGCGATCGTTGATTTCATTGATAATCTGCATATGGCGCGGCAGCAGCGCTTTCACCAGTTTCTCATCCCAGCACTCCAGCGCTTCAGGCATCAAAGTGTGGTTGGTGTATGCGAAGGTTTTACTGGTGATAGCCCAGGCGTCATCCCAGCTCATCTGGTGCTCGTCGATAAGCACGCGTAACAGTTCAGGAATAGCGATAGTCGGATGGGTGTCGTTCAGCTGAATGACTTCGTAATCCGCCAGTTCCTGAAGCTTACGGCCCGCCAGATGGTGACGACGTAAAATATCGCCAACCGAACACGCGCACTGGAAATACTGCTGCATCAAACGCAGTTTCTTGCCGTTCAGGTGGTTGTCGTTCGGATACAGCACTTTTGTCAGTTTTTCGGCGTCGATTCCCTGTTGCTCTGCTTTCAGGAAGTCGCCGTCGTTGAATTTGGTTAAATCAAAGGGATGAGCGTGTTTTGCCTGCCATAAACGCAGCGGTTGCGAAACGCCGTTGCGGTAGCCAACAACCGGTAAATCCCAGGCTTCGCCATGGAAGACAAACGCCGGCTCCCAGCGAATCGTCTTACCGTCTTTAACGACTTTACCACCGACACCCACTTGTACGTCGAGTGCCGAGTTGTGCTGGAACCACGGATAACTGCCACGATGCCAGTCGTCAGGCGCTTCCATCTGCTGCCCATCTTTGAAGGACTGGCGGAACAAGCCGTACTGGTAATTCAGGCCGTAACCTATCGCCGACTGGCCGACGGTCGCCATGGAGTCGAGGAAACACGCTGCAAGACGCCCTAACCCGCCATTCCCCAGCGCAGGATCGGTCTCCGCCTCCAGCAAGTCGCTCAGGTCGATATCGAACGCTTTCAGTTCATCCGCCACCTCCTGATACCAGCCGAGGTTCAGCAAATTGTTGCCCGTCAGGCGACCAATTAAAAACTCCATGGAGATGTAGTTTACGTGGCGCTGATTTTTTTCAGGTTTAGCCACTGGCTGGGCGGCCAGCAATTCTGCAAGCGCGCCGCTGACAGCATGCCACCATTGTTGGTTGTTCATTTCAGCAGCAGAATGAAGTCCATAACGCTGCCACTGACGTGTCAGTGCAGCCAGAAATTGTGCTTTATTGAAGGTCGTCTGTGACATAGGGGCTCGGGTCCTGTGATGTTCTAATTTCATTACCCGCTAGTGTGCAGGGTGGCCTGGGGTAATTCCTCCTCCTGAGGGGGATTAGGGAGGGAGGAGTAACGGGGAGTAGCTAAAAATGTGATCGCCGCCACTTAAAGTTAGGCGCTATTACCGGAAACGCCCACCAGCACTGAGTTTTCACATCGGCAGCTAACACTGGATAAATGAATTCATCTAATCAATAGATTTGTGACCCGCAGCAACTTACAACGCCTCAAAACCTCAACAATCTTGCAATAACCCGCAAACTGGTCGACTTTGTAGTAAGTATTAATTACGAAGCGTAAAAAAAATCATATTCGCACATATTTCTTTTACACAGTGAAGTGGTAGACCATGCTGATCCCCTCGAAATTAAGTCGTCCAGTACGTCTGGAAAATACAGTGGTCCGCGACCGTCTGTTGATGAAATTATCAACAGCCAGTAATTATCGAGTGGCGCTGGTAACCAGTCCGGCAGGTTATGGAAAAACGACGCTGGTTTCTCAGTGGGCTGCGGGGAAAAATGAATTAGGTTGGTACTCCCTTGATGAGGGTGATAACCAGCACGAACGTTTCGCCAGCTATTTGATAGCGGCCATTCAACAAGCGACTTCAGGCCATTGCGTGACCAGCGAAGTGATGGCGCAAAAACGCCAGTACTCAAGCTTAACCGCCCTGTTCGCCCAACTTTTTATCGAAATGGTGGAGTGGCATCGTCCGCTGTTTTTGGTCATTGATGATTACCATCTCATTACCAACCCTGTGATTCATGAAGCGATGCGCTTCTTCATTCGCCATCAGCCGGAAAACCTGACGCTGCTGGTGCTGTCGCGTAATTTGCCGCAGTTGGGAATCGCCAATTTACGCGTGCGCGATCAGCTGCTGGAAATCGGCAGTCAACAACTCGCTTTCACGCACCTTGAAGCGAAACAGTTTTTCGATCATCGGCTCAATTCCCCTCTCGAAAATACCGAGATCAACAGCCTGTGTGATGATGTCGCTGGTTGGGCGACGGCGCTGCAATTAATCGCGCTCTCCGCACGCCAGAACAGTAACTCTTCAGCGCACCATTCAGCACGCCGTCTTTCAGGCATCAACGCCAGCCATCTCTCTGACTATCTGGCCGATGAAGTGCTGGATAATGTCGATGCACAAACCCGTAACTTCCTGCTGCGTAGCTCGATTCTGCGTTCCATGAACGATGCGCTAATTGTGCGTGTCACGGGCGAAGAGAATGGCCAGATGCGCCTTGAAGAGACTGAACGCCAGGGTCTATTCATTCAGCGCATGGATGACAGCGGCGAATGGTTCCGTTTTCATCCGCTGTTTGGCAATTTCTTACGCCAGCGTTGCCAGTGGGAACTGGCGACCGAACTTCCGGAAATCCATCGTGCGGCAGCAGAAAGCTGGATGGCACAGGGCTTCCCGAGCGAAGCGATTCACCACGCTTTGGCCGCAGGCGACTCAACCCTGCTGCGTGATATCCTGCTCAACCACGCCTGGGCACTGTTTAATCACAGCGAATTAGCGTTGCTGGAAGAGTCATTGAAAGCGCTGCCATGGGAAAGCTTGCTGGAAAATCCGAAACTGGTATTGCTGCAAGCCTGGCTGATGCAAAGCCAGCATCGCTACAGCGAAGTGAACACGCTGCTGGCACGTGCTGAGCAAGAAATGAATGTCGTGATGGACGAAACGATGCACGGCGAATTTAATGCGTTACGCGCCCAGGTTGCGATTAACGATGGCAACCCGGAAGAAGCAGAACGGCTGGCGATGATCGCACTCGACACGTTGCCGCTCGCCAGTTTTTACAGCCGTATTGTTGCGACGTCCGTGCATGGCGAAGTGCTGCACTGCAAAGGTGATCTCACTAAATCGTTGTCCGTGATGCAACAAACCGAACAGATGGCGCGCCGCCATGACATGTGGCACTACGCGCTGTGGGGCTTATGCCAACAGAGCGAAATTTTGCTGGCGCAGGGTTTCCTCCAGTCAGCCTGGGAAGCGCAGCAAAAGGCCTTTACGCTGATTGAAGAGCAGCACCTTGAGCAACTCCCGCTGCACGAATTTTTACTGCGTATTCGTGCGCAATTGCTGTGGGCGTGGTCGCGCCTAGATGAAGCCGAAGCCACAACGCGCATGGGTCTGGACGTACTTTCCGGCTATCAACCACAACAGCAATTACAGTGCCTTGCATTATTAGTGCAATGTTCTCTGGCGCGAGGTGATCTGGATAACGCCCGTAATCACCTCAACCGTCTGGAAAATTTGCTGGGCAATGGTGCATTCCACAGTGACTGGGTGTCCAACGCTGACAAAGTGCGGGTGATTTACTGGCAAATGACCGGTGATAAACAATCCGCCGCCAACTGGCTACGTCTGACGCCGAAACCTGAATTTGCCAATAACCATTTCCTGCAAAGCCAGTGGCGTAACATCGCGCGAGCGCAGATTTTGCTGAGCGATTTTGAGCCGGCTGAAATGGTGCTGGAAGAGTTAAACGAAAATGCCCGCAGCCTGCGATTAATGAGCGATCTCAACCGCAACCTGCTGCTGCTAAATCAGCTTTACTGGCAGGCCGGTCGCAAGAGTGATGCTCAACGCGTGCTGTTGGAAGCACTGGCGCTGGCTAACCGCACCGGGTTTATCAGCCACTTTGTGATTGAGGGAGAAGCCATGGCGCAACAGTTACGCCAGCTGATTCAACTCAATACGCTTCCGGAACTGGACCAGCATCGTGCACAGCGCATTCTGCGTGAGATTAACCAGCATCATCGTCATAAGTTCGCCCATTTCGATGAGAACTTTGTGAACCGTTTATTGACACATCCTGAGGTGCCGGAATTAATTCGCACCAGTCCGCTGACGCAACGCGAGTGGCAGGTGTTGGGGCTGATTTATTCCGGTTACAGCAATGAGCAAATCGCCGGTGAGCTGGATGTTGCGGCTACCACGATTAAAACGCACATTCGAAATTTGTATCAGAAGTTGGGTGTCGCACATCGCCAGGATGCGGTGCAGCATGCGCAAAAATTGCTGAAGATGATGGGTTACGGGGTTTAGTTGCTGGAAAAAAACTGGCGGATGGCGCTTACGCTTATCCGCCCTACGGGAAAGGTGTGTAGAGTGGATAAGCGCGAGCGTCAGCCCCCTACGGGAAAGGTGCTGTAGGGTGGATAAGCGCGAGCGTCATCCACCATTTACATCATGATGCCAGCGATAACTTCGCCTTAGTGCCCCGCTTTACCAACCACTGCGCCACCCGCGCCTGCTGTTCTTCATTCAGCCACATGCCTAATTTGGTACGACGCCAGATGGCATCATCAACACCGCGTACCCACTCATGCTCCACCAGGTAGCGCAGTTCTGCTTCGTAAAGCTCATGGCCGAAGTCTTCGCCCAAATCACTGACGCTGGTCGCGCCTGCCAGAATCAAATCGCTGTTGCTGCCGTAAGTGCGTGAGAAACGACGCGCCAGGCTTTCGCTCAGGAAGGTGTAGCGGCGGCGCAGTTGCGCGGCGTAATCATCGCGATCGCCCTTAATGTCGCCACCAGGCAAGGTGCAATCTTTGGTCCAGGCGGGACCCATTTTCGGGTAGTAGCCTTTCAGTTTCTCCAGGGCGTGTTCGGAGAGCTTACGGTAAGTCGTGAGTTTGCCACCAAACACGGACAGCAGCGGAGCCTTGCCCTGCTCATCATGAATATCGAGCGTGTAATCGCGGGTAATAGCCTGCGGGGAATCGGACTCATCATCACACAACGGACGCACACCTGAGTAAGTCCAGACGATATCATCGCGGCTCAGCGTCTTTTTAAAGTGTGCGTTGTAAGCATCCAGCAGGTAGTTAATTTCATTTTCATCGATGTGGACATCTTTTGGGTCGCCCTTATATTCCACATCGGTGGTACCAATAATGGAGAACTCATCCATCCACGGAATGACAAACACGATGCGTTTATCTTCGTTCTGCAGAATGTAAGCTTGCTTCTGATTGTGTACGCGCGGCACCACAATGTGGCTACCTTTGATCAGTCGGATACCGTATGGCGAAGGCAATTCCAGGCCGTCGTCAAAGAAGTTTTTCACCCATGGGCCAGTGGCATTCACAAGGCCACGAGCACGCCAGCTGAACGTTTCGCCGGTGTCACTATCTTGTGCTTCGACAATCCAGAAGCCGTTTTCACGCCAGGCGCGCGTGGCGCGCGTGCGGGTTTTCACCTCGCCACCTTCACGCGTCACCATTTGCGCGTTCGCTAAAACCAGGCGCGCATCGTCGACCCAACAGTCGGAATATTCGAAACCGCGCACGATAGTAGATTTGAGAACCGAGTCCGCGCCAAAACGCAAACCGGTGGACGCAGGCAAACTGGTGCGTTTACCGAGATGGTCGTACATAAACAGACCGATACGAATCATCCATGCCGGGCGCAGATGCGGACGGTGTGGCAGACGAAAACGCATCGGGAAAGCAATGTGGGGAGCCATGTTCAGCAGCACTTCACGCTCGGCTAATGCTTCACTCACCAGGCGAAACTCGTAATGCTCAAGGTAGCGCAAGCCACCGTGGATCAATTTCGAGCTGTTAGAAGATGTCGCACTCGCCAGATCCTGAGCTTCAAGCATCAACACGGATAAACCACGGCCTGCGGCGTCAGCGGCGATACCTGCCCCATTTATTCCTCCGCCAATCACAATCAGATCTTTAGTTTCCATGTCACCCTCACGCGCTTTCGTTAAAGTTCAAATATGTTCGTTATCGCTCATACTAGCAAGTCCACGCGCGCTTTGTAACGAAAAAAAAACATTTCTGCGTGATATGGATAACATAATGACGTTAATATACTCGAGCTACTTCAAGATGCAGGTAGGCGGCAAACGAATGACAAATTCGTCGGGAACGAATTTGACCAGCCAAAGGCTGGCCTTCGGTGAGAGACAGGAGTCTCTCATTAATCCCGATGAGCTTACTGAAGTAAGTGATTATTCGGCCCATCCCTGGGCCTCACCCCTTCGGGACGCAGCTCACAGCGTTCAAATCTGCTCCCGGCAGATTTGTCGGGTGAATGAGGGCAGCCAACAACCCTGCAACTTGAAGGGTGACGGGTATATCAGCGGCCATAGGGATGATTCCCTTAATATGGCGCAAGCCGATTGAATAAAGTGACGAGTAAATCCATGGAAACTTTTGAGTGTATTGGTGTGGAAGAAGCACACCAGAAGTTGCAACAGAAAACCGCAGTATTAGTTGATATCCGCGACCCGCAGAGCTTTGCGATGGGCCATACACCTGGCGCATTCCATCTGACCAACGATCGTCTGGTGGCGTTTATGCAGGAAACCGATTTTGAAACACCGGTGATGGTAATGTGCTATCACGGCAACAGCAGCAAAGGTGCCGCGCAGTATCTGCTGCAACAGGGTTACGACCAGGTTTATAGCGTCGATGGCGGATTTGACGCCTGGCATCGCCATTTCCCGGCTGAAGTGGCACACGGGGCGTCTTAAATCGGTTTGTAACAGGTATACTGCTTCCTTTTATCTCGTTGGAATTGGTTAAAACCTTATGATCATGATTACCTCGTTTGCCAACCCGCGAGTCGCGCAGGCATTTGTCGACTATATGGCGACGCAGGGCATTATCCTCGCGATTCAACAACACGAGCAAAGTGATGTCTGGCTGGCAAACGACAGCCACGAATCGCGTGTTCGAGCCGAGCTTGAGCAATTCCTTGCCAATCCTGCTGACCCACGTTATCTGGCTGCCAGCTGGAATACAGGTCAAACCGGCAGTGGTTTGCATTACCAGCGTTACCCTTTCCTCGCGACGATTCGGCAAAAAGCGGGCCCCTTCACCATGGTTATCATGGCCGCCTGCGTGCTGGTGTTTTTAATGATGCAAGTCATGGGTGACCGCGCCGTGATGGTGTGGTTAGCCTGGCCGTATAAAGACAGCCTGCACTATGAACTGTGGCGCTATTTCAGCCACGCGCTGATGCACTTCTCAATTATGCATATCGCTTTCAACTTGCTGTGGTGGTGGTATCTCGGCGGCCCATTAGAAAAGCGCCTCGGCAGCGGAAAACTAATCACCCTGACGCTGGTTTCAGCCTTACTAAGCGGCTTCGTGCAGGCCAAATTCGGTGGCCCACTTTTCGGTGGTTTATCGGGCGTGGTTTACGCTTTAATGGGTTATGTCTGGCTGCGTGGCGAACGTGACCCGGAGAGCGGCATCTATATGCAGCGCGGTCTTTTAGCCTTTGCGGTTCTGTGGATTGTGATAGGATTTTTCGATGTCTTAGGAATGTCGATCGCCAATGCCGCTCACATTACCGGCCTGGTTGTGGGTCTTGCAATGGCGCTGGTTGATACTTTGCATGCGCGAAAACGAACATAGCATTTCAGGAGAATAAAACAGCGTGAAGCAAACACAACGTCATGATGCGATTGTCGAACTGGTTAAAAAACAGGGTTATGTCAGCACCGAAGAGTTGGTCGAAGAGTTTGCTGTTAGCCCACAAACGATTCGTCGCGATCTGAACGATCTGGCAGAACAGAACCTGATCATGCGCCATCACGGTGGCGCTGCATTACCGTCGAGTTCGGTAAATACGCCGTGGCACGATCGCAAAGCGACGCAAACGGCAGAAAAAGAGCGCATCGCGCAGAAAGTTGCCAGTCAGATCCCGAACGGTGCCACGCTGTTTATTGATATCGGCACCACTCCGGAAGCGGTGGCTCATGCGCTGCTTAATCACAGTAATTTGCGAGTCGTGACCAATAACCTGAACGTGGCCAATACGCTCAAGGTGAAAGAGGATTTCCGCATTATTCTGGCGGGTGGCGAGTTGCGCAGCCGTGACGGCGGCATTATCGGCGAGGCGACGCTCGATTTTATCTCTCAGTTCAGGCTGGATTTCGGCATTCTGGGGATTAGCGGCATCGACGGCGATGGCTCATTGCTGGAGTTTGATTACCATGAAGTCCGCACCAAGCGCGCGATTATTGAGAACTCACGCTGTGTGATGCTGGTTGTCGATCACTCAAAATTTGGTCGCAATGCGATGGTGAATCTTGGCAGCATTGCGCTGGTGGACGCGGTCTATACCGATATCATTCCGCCAGCAGGCGTGATGCAGGTGATTGCCGAGAATAATGTTCAACTGGAGTTGTGCTGAGATTGTTTTGCGGCGGATGACGCCTTTGGCTTATCCACCCTACGTTCAGAGCGGTAGGGCGGATAAGCGCAGCGTCAACCGCCACTGTTTATCCGCCCCGTCGCCTTACAATCTCACCGGCTTAATATGCCAAATCTCATCGGCGTATTCCTGAATCGTCCTGTCTGACGAGAAATAACCCATGTTGGCAATATTGTGCATGGTGCGAATCGTCCACTCTTCTGGCTGGCGATACAGCTCATCTACCCTATCCTGACAGTCCACATAACTGCGGTAATCTGCCAGCACCTGATAGTGGTCACCAAAGTTAATCAATGAATCCAGCAGGTCGCGGTAACGCGTTGGCTCGCCGGGGCTGAACGTCCCGGTACCAATTTGCGTCAGCACCTGGTGCAGTTCCTCATCACCTTCATAGTATTCACGTGGCTTATAGCCTTTACGCCGCAGCGCTTCGACCTCGTCCGCCGTATTACCAAAGATGAAGATATTATCTGCCCCAACGTGCTCCAGCATTTCTACGTTTGCCCCGTCGAGCGTGCCGATGGTCAGCGCGCCGTTAAGACCAAACTTCATGTTACTGGTGCCAGATGCCTCGGTTCCCGCTAATGAAATTTGCTCAGAGAGATCAGCTGCCGGGATAATGATCTGCGCAAGACTGACGCTGTAGTTCGGGATGAACACCACTTTCAGACGATCTTTCACCACCGGATCGTTGTTGATCACCGCCGCCACATCATTGATGAGATGAATGATGTGTTTCGCCATGTAATACGCGGACGCCGCTTTACCGGCGAAGATATTCACGCGCGGTACCCAGTCAGCTGTAGGATCGGCCTTAATGCGGTTGTAGCGCGTAATCACATGCAGCACATTCATCAACTGGCGTTTGTACTCGTGAATACGTTTAATTTGTACATCAAACAACGCATTCGGGTTCACCACCACATTCAGATGCTGGCCGATGTAACTTGCCAGGCGCTTCTTGTTAGCAAGCTTCGCCTTACGCACATCCTGATTCACCGTCGGGTAATCAATATGCTGTTTCAGGTCGTTCAACTGGCTGAGATCGGTGCGCCAGGTGCGACCAATATTTTCATCCAGCACTTCTGAAAGCGGCGGGTTTGCCAGCGCCAGCCAGCGGCGCGGAGTCACACCGTTGGTTTTGTTGCAAAAACGCATCGGGAAGATAGCGGCAAAATCAGCGAACAATGATTGCACCATCAGGTTCGAGTGCAGCTCAGAAACGCCATTTACCTTATGGCTGACCACGACCGCAAGCCACGCCATGCGAACTTTTCGTCCATTCGATTCATCAATAATCGATGCGCGCCCCAACAAGCCGGTATCGTTCGGGTGCTGTTCTTGCAAGGTTTTCAGGAAGTAGTCGTTAATCTCAAAGATTATCTGCAAATGACGCGGCAGAATTTTGCCTAACATGTCCACCGGCCAGGTTTCCAGCGCTTCACTCATCAAAGTGTGGTTGGTATACGAGAAGGCCTGGCAGCAAACTTCAAATGCATCTTCCCAGGTAAACTTATGCTCATCGATGAGCAAGCGCATCAGCTCAGGAATCGCTAACACCGGGTGCGTGTCATTAAGGTGGATGGCGATTTTATCCGCCAGATTGTCATAGGTTTTATGCAGTTGGTAATGGCGACTCAGAATATCCTGCACGGTCGAGGAGACAAGGAAATACTCCTGACGCAAACGCAGCTCACGGCCTGAATAGGTCGAGTCATCCGGATAAAGTACCCGCGAAACGTTTTCTGAATGGTTCTTGTCTTCTACTGCCGCGAAATAGTCGCCCTGGTTAAATTTACCGAGGTTAATTTCGCTACTCGCCTGGGCATTCCACAAGCGCAGTGTGTTAGTGGCATCGGTATCGTAGCCCGGGATTATCTGGTCATACGCTACCGCCAAAATCTCTTCGGTTTCTACCCAACGGAATTTTTTAGCTTCCATTTGCACACGCCCACCAAATCGAACTTTGTAGCGCGTGTTGTGGCGTTTGAACTCCCACGGGTTGCCGTATTCGAGCCAGTAGTCGGGGGACTCTTTCTGGCGACCATCAACAATATTTTGCTTAAACATGCCGTAGTCGTAACGAATACCGTAACCACGGCCAGGCAAACCCAGTGTCGCTAATGAATCGAGAAAACAGGCGGCGAGACGACCGAGCCCGCCATTACCGAGGCCGGGGTCGTTCTCTTCGTCAATCAACTCTTCAAGATCCAGCCCCATCTCTTCCAATGCGTTTTTGACATCTTCATAAATGCCTAACGAAAGCAGTGCGTTAGAGAGTGTGCGGCCAATCAGAAACTCCATCGACAGATAGTAAACCTGACGAACTTCCTGGGAAAGCTGAGCGCGGTTAGAGCGCAACCAACGCTCAACCAGGCGATCACGAACGGCAAATAATGTGGCGTTCAGCCACTCATGTTTGTTGGCAATGGCGGGGTCCTTCCCTACCGTAAACATCAACTTATAGGCGATTGAGTGCTTTAAAGCCTCAATACTCAACGTGGGTGACGCATAAGAAAAGGGTGCGTTCATATCAGTGATTCCTGGTGGATGGCTACAGCAAACGTTGGTACAGATCGCGGTAGGAATGCGCCGCCACCTGCCAGCTAAAATCCATGCCCATCGCCTGACGTTGCACAAATCTCCACAACGACGGGCGGGACCACAACACGAAGGCACGCCTAATCGCTCTTAACAGCGACCAGGCATTACTGTCTTCAAACACAAATCCACTGGCGATACCGTCAGCCAGGTTTTCCAGTGAGCTATCCGAAACCGTATCGGCAAGCCCACCCGTGCGCCGCACCAGCGGCAAAGTGCCATATTTGAGACCATACAGTTGTGTCAGACCACAAGGTTCAAAACGGCTTGGCACCAGTATCACATCAGCCCCGCCCATAATCCGGTGCGAGAATGCTTCGTGATAACCGATTTGAACCCCAACTTGCCCCGGATGCTCCGCCGCCGCCGCAAGGAAACCTTCCTGCATCACCGAGTCACCTGCCCCCAGCAACGCCAGTTGCCCGCCTTGCTCGAGTAAACCCGGCAACGCCTCCAGCACCAAATCCAAACCTTTCTGGCTGGTCAAACGGCTCACCACTGCAAACAGCGGCGCTTTGTCGTTAACCTTCAGCCCCATCGCTACTTGCAACTGACGCTTGTTCTCCGCCTTTTCTTCCAGCGTGTCGCGGGTGTAACGCGAAGCCAGAAGTAAGTCATGTGCCGGATCCCAAATTTTTTCGTCCACCCCGTTGAGGATGCCGGACAATCGCCCCTCGCGGTGACGCTGACGTAAAAGCCCTTCCATGCCATAGGCAAATTGCGGTTCGGTTATCTCTCGGGCATAAGTCGGGCTGACTGCCGTAATATGATCAGCATAATAAAGACCGGCTTTCAAGTACGAAATTTGACCATTAAACTCCAGACCGTTTATGTCATAGAACGACCATGGCAGGTCAATTTCATGCATATGATGCGCGAAAAACAGCCCCTGGTACGCCAGGTTGTGCACGGTAAAGACCGACTTTGCCGGACGACCACGCGCTTCCAGATAGGCTGGCACCAGGCCCGCGTGCCAGTCATGTGCATGCACAATATCCGGATGCCAGAAGGGATCCAGGCCACATGCCATCTCCGCACCCACCCATCCTAAAAGGGCAAAACGGTGCACGTTATCGGTGTACGCGAACTGATTGGTATCGTGATACGGGCTACCCGGGCGATCGTACAAATGTGGTGCGTCAATGAGGTAAATCCCCACGCCGTTGAAGTGGCCATATAACAAAGTCATATGACCCGCGAAGGTGTCGCGATGGGCGACAACTTGCGCGTCCACGATGCCACGACGAATGTCAGGGAAAGCGGGCAGCAAAACTCGCGTTTCTACACCGCCTGCGATTTGCGCCGCAGGCAGCGCACCGATTACATCCGCCAAACCACCTGTTTTCAGCAGTGGAAAAATTTCAGAACATACATGTAAAACCTGCATTATCGCTCCCGTATGGAAAATCGTGGCGCTCTCTTAATGAATGTCAGGCGCGCCACACATGGGTCAATCCCATCCTCAGATACCCTCAAACCCTAAATAATTCGCGTTGAAGGAAGGCGGCAAGAGAGTGAGTCCCGATGAGCTTACTGAAGTAAGTGATTCGGGCGAGCAAACGTAGCCAACGCACCAGCAACTTGAAATATAACGGGTTTTAACCATGCAATTTGGCCAGCATCTCCCGGGTTACAAGCACAATACCTTCTTCTGAACGGTAGAAACGGCGTGCATCTTCTTCGGCGTTTTCCCCAACGACCATGCCTTCAGGAATGACGCAAGCGCGGTCGATAATGCAACGACGCAAACGGCAAGAGCGGCCAACCTGAACATCAGGTAGCAATACTGAAGAGTCAATGTTGCAAAACGAGTTGATGCGCACACGCGGGAACAGCACCGACTGAACCACCACGGAACCCGAAATAATGCAGCCGCCAGAAACCAAAGAGTTCAGCGTCATGCCGTGGCTGCCGGAGCGGTCTTGTACAAATTTCGCCGGAGGCAACGGTTCCATATGAGTACGGATCGGCCAATCCCGGTCGTACATATCCAGCTCTGGCGTGACCGAAGCGAGGTCGAGGTTGGCTTTCCAGTAGGCTTCCAGCGTCCCGACATCGCGCCAGTATGGCTCGGCATCCGGGTCAGACTGCACGCAAGAAAGCGGGAATGGATGGGCGAATGCCGAGCCGGATTTCATGACGTACGGAATGATATCTTTCCCGAAATCGTGGCTTGAGTTTTCGTCTTTGTCGTCGGCTTCCAGCAGTTCGTACAGGTAATCGGCGTCGAAAACGTAGATCCCCATGCTGGCTAACGCTTTGCTATCGTCACCTGGCATCGAAGGCGGATTGGCCGGTTTTTCAACAAATTCAATGATCTTTTCTTCGTTATCCACCGCCATCACACCAAACGCCGAGGCTTCATGCAGCGGCACAGGCATACACGCCACCGTACAGCGCGCGCCTTTTTCGACGTGGTCAATCAACATGCGCGAGTAGTCTTGCTTATAGATATGGTCACCCGCGAGGATCACCACGTACTCCGCTTTGTATCGGCGAATAATGTCGAGGTTTTGCGTCACCGCATCCGCTGTACCGCGATACCAGTTTTCACCGTGTACACGCTGCTGCGCCGGAAGCAAATCAACAAACTCGTTCATCTCTTCACTGAAAAACGACCAGCCACGCTGAATATGTTGCACCAGCGTATGTGACTGGTATTGGGTAATAACGCCGATACGGCGAATACCCGAGTTAATGCAATTCGACAGCGCGAAATCGATAATACGGAACTTGCCACCAAAGTGGACGGCAGGCTTGGCGCGCGTTGAGGTTAAATCTTTCAATCGGGTACCGCGCCCACCAGCCAGAATCAGGGCGACAGATTTATTTGGCAGTTGTCTTGCCAACATCAGAGGATCGTTCTTATCAAGCCTAACCATGACTGACTCCTTTTTTATGACTTCTGGAATACGCAGACTCCGTGCGCCGGACCATGCCATACAGCCATCACCACCGGGTTGTCTTCACCGGCAAACGGAGGAATGGCGCGCCATTCCCCTTCGGGTAGTACGATGTCGGCCACTTCTTCGGTAGCGTTAATCGTAATAAGCCAACGTTCTGAAAGCTGGATTTGCAGGCGATGAACGCCGTTTTCCCACTCGTCAGCACTCAGAGGCTGAGCCTCTTTATTCCACCAGCGCACATTGCCATCACCGTCCTCCCACCAGACGTTTCGGGTAAGTGCCGGAATCGTCTTGCGTAGATGAATCAATGCCGCGGTAAATGTGGTTAAGCCATCGTTACAATGCTCCCAGTCAAGCCATGTCAGTTGGTTATCCTGGCAATAAGCGTTGTTATTACCGTGCTGGCTGTGACCATGTTCGTCACCGGCCAAAAGCATCGGCGTCCCCTGGGAAAGCAGTAACAATGTCAGTAAGGCGTGAACACTGTCGCGCCGCCGTTCTTTGATATACAACGAGGCTTCCAGCCCTTCGAAGCCGTAGTTATTACTGTAGTTATTGTTGGTGCCATCACGGTTGTCTTCGCCGTTCGCTTCATTGTGTTTTTGATTGAAGCTGACACAATCACGCAGCGTGAAACCATCATGCGCCGTGATTAAATTGATGCTGGTTGAAGGCTTACGCTCGCCTCGACGATACACATCGCTCGAACCGGCAAAGCGGCACGCGAATCCTCCTAACGATAGATCTTGTCGCAGCCAGAAACGCCGCATGCCATCACGAAAATGGTCATTCCATTCCGCAAATAACGGCGGATAGTTGCCGACCTGATAACCGCCCGGGCCAATATCCCACGGTTCAGCAATCAGTTTTATTTGCGACAACACCGGATCGTTTTTGATGGCTTCAAAAAGCGGTGCATCCTGGCGAAACTCCGGCGTACGCCCCATGATCGACGCCAAATCAAAACGGAAACCGTCAACATGCAGGCTATCCACCCAGTAGCGCAGGCAATCCACGACCTGGTCGACCACCCCTGGGGTACTCAAATTCAACGTATTACCGCAACCCGTCCAGTTTTGGTAATCGCCATTCTCCATTAACCAATAATAGCTACGGTTATCGATTCCGCTTAGTGAGAGAGTCGGGCCATCGCGATCCAGCTCGGCACTGTGGTTGAGCACAATGTCGAGAATCACCTCAATACCCGCGCTGTGTAGCGCTTTAATCGCACCTCGTAACTCATTGGCGGCATTGAGCGGATCGTGATTTACCGCGTAATAACCTTCGACGGCATAGATGGAGCGCGGGTTATAGCCCCAGTAGTTGCTCAGTCCGAGATGTGAAACGCGCGGCTCGCTAACAAAATGTGCCACCGGCAATAGCTCAAGCGCCGTGATCCCTAAGCGTTTGAAGTAGTTAATCATCACCGGATGGCCAAGTGCGGCGTAAGTTCCGCGCAATTCTTCGGGAATGCCTGGGTGAAGCAGCGTCAGACCGCGAACATGCGCTTCGTAAATTATGGTATCGCCCCACGCAGTGCGCGGATGTTCATCGTCTTCCCAGTCAAACTTATCCTGCACCACCACGCATTTCGCCATATGCGGGGCGCTGTCTTCCAGATTCGGTTCGTCATAACCGCCATGCAAATGGGGATGATGTTCAACCCCACCCGCCACCACGCGGGCGCAAGGGTCGAGCAGCAATTTGGCCGGGTTAAATCGGTGGCCGTTTTGCGGTTCCCACGGCCCATGCACGCGGTAGCCGTACTTCAAACCAGGTCTGGCGTTAGGCAAATACCCGTGCCAGATGTCGCCGGTTCGTACCGGTAAATCATAGCGTTGCTCGTGGCCATGCTCGTCGAACACGCACAGTTCGACTTTATGAGCATGGGCGGAAAACAGAGTGAAATTCACCCCTTTCCCGTCGTAGTACGAGCCGTACGGCGCGGAATTCCCAGCGCTGAGTTGAGTCATTCAGCCTCCCGTACCAGCCAGATGGTAGAAAGCGGTGGCAGCGTCAGGCTTAATGAATGCTCGCGCCCATGGCTTGGGATTGCATCACTGTGCACCGACCCGCTATTGCCGGTATTGCTGCCGTGATAATGCATGGAGTCAGTATTAAGCTCTTCACGCCAACGGCCAGGTTGGTTAATGCCGAACCGATAGTGGTGACGCGGCACCGGGGTAAAGTTGCTGGCGACAATGATTTCATTACCCTGCGAATCGCGGCGCACGAAGATAAAGACCGAGTTAACGTTGTCTTCAACCACCAGCCATTCGAAACCGTAGCTGTCGAAATCCAGCTCGTGCATCGCGGCATGATGGCGATAGGTGCGGTTTAAATCGCGCACCAGTCGTTTCACGCCGTGGTGCCAGTTATCGCCCCCTTCCAGCAAGTGCCAGTCGAGGCTGCTGTCGTGGTTCCATTCCCGTCCCTGAGCGAACTCATTGCCCATAAACAGCAATTTTTTGCCAGGGAACGCCCACATCCAGCCGTAGTAAGCACGCAGGTTGGCAAATTTTTGCCATGCGTCACCCGGCATGCGGTCGAGAATAGATTTTTTACCGTGCACCACTTCATCGTGCGACAAAGGCAGAACGAAGTTTTCGGTGCTGTTGTACAACATGCCGAAGGTCATTTTGTCGTGATGATACTGGCGATGAACCGGATCGAGTTTCATGTAATCAAGCGTGTCGTGCATCCAGCCCAGGTTCCATTTAAACCAGAACCCCAGCCCGCCCATCGACGCAGGACGCGAGACACCATTAAAATCCGTCGACTCTTCCGCCATCGTCACCGCACCTGGCGTCTGTTCGCCGATAATGCGATTGGTGCTACGCAGGAATTCGATGGCCTCGAGGTTTTCACGCCCGCCTTTATCGTTCGGGATCCACTCACCAGGCTGGCGGCTGTAATCGCGGTAAATCATCGACGCCACCGCATCGACGCGTAATCCATCGATACCGAAACGCTCAATCCAGTACAGCCCATTGCCCACCAGATAGTTGCTGACTTCACGCCGTCCATAGTTATAAATCAGCGTGTTCCAGTCCTGGTGATAGCCTTCACGCGGGTCGCCGTGTTCATAGAGCGAGGTACCATCGAATTTCGCCAGACCCGCATCATCCGTCGGAAAATGCCCTGGAACCCAGTCGAGCAGCACGTTCAAGCCCGCAGCATGGGCGGCATTAATAAAGTAACGGAAGTCTTCACGCGTGCCGAAACGGCGCGTTGGTGCATACAGCCCTTGTGGCTGGTAACCCCAGCTGCCATCGAACGGATGCTCGTTAATCGGCAACAGTTCGAGGTGGGTAAAGCCCATCTCTTTCACGTACGGCACCAGTTGGTCCGCCAGTTCGCGGTAGCTGAGCCAGAAATTATTGTCGGCGTGGCGACGCCAGGACCCGAGATGCACTTCATAAATTGAAATCGGCTGATCAAAACCATTGGCACGCTGGCGTGCAGGGCTGAGCGTAGTTTTCTCCGGCAAGCCACAAATAAGCGATGCCGTTTCTGGCCGCATTTGTGACTCAAAGGCATACGGGTCAGCCTTCAGGCGCAAATTACCTTCGATATCAATCAGTTCAAATTTGTATAACTGCCCAGGATGAGCACCGGGAATGAAAAGTTCCCAGATCCCGCTTTCGCGGCGTAAACGCATTGGATGGCGACGACCATCCCAATAGTTAAACTGCCCAACGACAGAGACTCGGCGGGCGTTCGGTGCCCAAACGGAGAAACGTGTGCCGGTGACGCCATCCATTGTGTCGGCGTGAGCACCGAGTGTTTCGTAAGGGCGTAAATGCGTGCCTTCGGACAATAACCAGCTATCCACATCCTGGATTAACGGCCCAAAGCGATACGGATCATCAATAAGATTTTCATGGCCATGCCACATGACAGCCAGTTGATAACGGAATAGATTTTTACGACGGGGGATAATCCCGCAAAAGAAACCACGTGAATCGATGCACTCTAACTTACCGACCTTTCCCCCAGTTTTTGGTTCGATGACCCACACTTCGGTGGCGTCAGGCAACAGGGCACGAACTTCCAGCCCGGCTTCTGTTTTATGCATTCCCAGCAAGGAAAATGGATCAGCAAAATGACCCGCAATTAGCGCATTTATCACGTCTTTTTCTGGATGAACAGACATGGGTATCGTCCTGTTTTTTTGTCTCATCCCGGCGCTACGCTTACGCGCTCAGGTGAAAATTATCATTGACCTAACAGGCAGCGTAAAAGAACTCCTGTAAGCTGCTCCGCCCAACAACTCATCACGACAGTTTTCGCCGCCCTGAATAAAGCATAGCCAACGCTCTGTTTTGCTCCCGAAAATTAATGAACTAAAGTCATACGTTCCATGTATACCCAAAAAAATCGAGTTATGGGAAGGCGGTAAACTCAGGAATCCCCAGGAGCTGACTTAAGTAAGTGACTGGGGTGACGGAGTGCAACCAACACACCCATAACTTGAAGTATGAAGGGTATATGACGTGATAAAAAAAGGGGCTGCAATGCCCCTCTTGTAAATAAGTGTACTTATGCGAGCAAGCGCAACATTCTGCGCAACGGCTCTGCAGCGCCCCACAATAATTGGTCGCCAACTGTGAAGGCTGACAGGTATTCCGGACCCATGTTGAGTTTACGCAGACGACCGACCGGAGTGGTCAGTGTGCCAGTCACTGCCGCAGGAGTCAGTTCGCGCATAGTGACTTCGCGATCGTTTGGCACCACTTTCGCCCACTCGTTATGGCTGGCCAGCATCTCTTCGATGGTTGGCAGCGAGACGTCTTTTTTCAGTTTGATAGTGAACGCCTGGCTGTGGCAGCGCAGTGCGCCAACACGAACACACAAGCCATCAACCGGGATAATGCTGCCAGTATTCAGGATCTTGTTAGTTTCAGCCTGACCTTTCCACTCTTCGCGGGTTTGGCCGTTATCGAGCTGCTTGTCAATCCATGGGATCAGGCTTCCCGCTAATGGCACGCCGAAGTTATCCGTTGGCAGGCCGCCGCTACGGGTCAAATCGGTAACTTTGCGTTCGATATCCAGAATAGCAGAAGCAGGATCGGCAAGCTCAGTCGCCACATGATTGTGCAGTTGACCCATTTGGCTCAGCAGTTCACGCATATGACGCGCACCGCCGCCGGAAGCCGCTTGATAAGTCGCCACAGACACCCATTCAACCAGGTTGTTTGCAAACAGGCCGCCGAGGGACATCAGCATCAGGCTGACGGTACAGTTGCCGCCAACAAAGGTTTTGACGCCGTTGTTCAGACCTTCCTGAATAACGTGCTGGTTAATCGGGTCGAGAATAATAATCGCGTCATCTTTCATACGCAGAGAAGAAGCCGCATCAATCCAGTAACCTTGCCAACCGCTTTCACGAAGCTTTGGATAGATTTCGTTGGTATAATCGCCGCCCTGGCAGGTAATGATAATGTCCAGCGCCTTCAGCGCTTCCAGGTCATATGCGTCCTGCAACGTGCCGTTGTTCTGGCCAGCAAAAGACGGGGCCGCGAGGCCTAACTGGGAAGTGGAGAAGAAAACCGGACGAATGGCGTCAAAATCACGCTCCTCAACCATGCGTTGCATGAGTACGGAACCGACCATACCGCGCCAACCGATAAAACCAACATTTTTCATAGCGACTAATCCTGCAGAGATGTTTGCGTTGTGTGCATTTACTGGAACATACGTCCACATTACAAAATGCTGCCAAAGTCGCAAGTGAAATTAATCAATGATATGCAAGCTATTAGAAATACAGCTTATCAATGAAGATTTTAATAATTAGAGAACACCATTAATGACTGAAATTATTTCTGCGGCAGTACTGTTAATCCTGATTATGGACCCGTTGGGAAACCTGCCGATTTTTATGTCGGTACTCAAGCATACTGAGCCGAAACGTCGCCGGGCTATTATGATCCGCGAGTTGCTTATTGCTCTGATAATCATGCTTATTTTCCTGTTTGCCGGGGAAAAAATCCTCGGATTCCTGAACCTGCGCGCAGAAAGCGTTTCAATTTCCGGCGGGATCATTCTGTTCCTGATTGCGATTAGAATGATTTTCCCAAGCCATGAAGGGAATGCCTCTGGCCTGCCTGCGGGTGAAGAGCCGTTTATCGTGCCGCTGGCGATCCCGCTAGTTGCCGGGCCTACATTACTCGCAACGTTAATGTTGTTATCGCACCAGTATCCGAATCAGATGGGGCATTTAGTCGCCGCGCTGCTGCTGGCATGGGGCGGAACCGTAGCGATTTTGCTGCAATCGTCGCTTTTCTTACGTTTACTGGGAGAGAAAGGCGTGAATGCGCTGGAACGTTTAATGGGTCTGGTATTGGTGATGCTGGCAACTCAAATGTTCCTCGATGGCCTGCGGGTCTGGATGAAGGGATAAGTTTTTAGTCCCTCTCCCTCAGGGAGAGGGCCAGGGTGAGGGTGAAAAATCAACCCCTCATCCCAACCTTCTCCCCAGGGAGAAGGAGAAAGACCAAATTAAAGCTCGATAACCAGCCGCGACTCTGCGGAATCCGGCGTCACGACCACGCCGTGCTCACCCGCCGCACTCTTACCTTGCTTCACGCCTTTCACGTCACCGATGTTGCGCAAACACAGTGTCCAGTCTTTCGCCTGGCCGTCACCCTGCACCGTCAGCGCATTGCCTTCACGCTTAACTTTCAGCGTATAGATAACCGAACCGTCTGCCGCCGGGACTTCGCAGATAGCTTCGCGGCCATCATCCAGATTAAACAGCTGGAAAGCGGTGCCTTCATGCCATGCGTAATCCGGTTTCTGGTCGTTGTTACCCAGTGCAAGCAGCGTGTTGTCACGCACATAAACCGGCAAGCTCAGGAAGTCATGCTGCTGTTTGTGCCAACGACTGCCCTGCGCTTCATGATTGGTCAGCAGATGCGTCCAGCGGCCTTCTGGCAGATAGAACTGCACATCGCCCGCTTCACTGAACACCGGCGCAACCATCACCGAATCGCCCAGCATGTACTGACGGTCAAGATAATCGCAGCCAGGATCGTCCGGGAACTCCAGCATCATTGAACGCATCATCGGCGTACCGAACTCTGCGGCCTGCGCAGCCTGGCGATAGAGATAAGGCATCATGCGCGATTTCAACTGCGTGAAGTGGCGCACCACGTCGCAGGCTTCATCGTCATACGCCCAAGGCACACGGTAGGATTTGCTGCCGTGCAGGCGACTGTGGCTGGAGAGCAGCCCGAACGCGCACCAGCGTTTGTAGACATGCGCAGGCGCGGTGTTTTCGAAGCCGCCAATGTCATGGCTCCAGAAACCAAAGCCGGACATCCCCAGCGATAACCCGCCGCGCAGGCTTTCCGCCATAGATTCATAGTTGGCGTAGCAGTCGCCGCCCCAGTGAACCGGGAATTGTTGTGCACCGACGGAAGCTGAACGGGCGAAGAGCACCGCTTCTTCGTCGCCGAGTTCCTGTTTGAGCACATTCCACACCAGTTCGTTGTAGAAGAACGCGTAATGGTTATGCATTTTTTGCGGATCAGAGCCGTCATGCCAGACCACATCCGTTGGGATGCGCTCGCCGAAGTCGGTTTTGAAGCAGTCCACACCCATGCGCACCAGGCGTTTCAGGTGGCCGGCATACCATTCGCAGGCTGCTGGATTGGTAAAATCTACAATTCCCTGCCCTGGCTGCCATTTATCCCACTGCCATACCGCGCCATTCGGGCGTTTGAGCAGATAACCTTTTTCCATCCCTTCGCGGAACAACGGGGATTTCTGGCCGATGTACGGGTTAATCCACACGCAGATTTTCAGACCACGCGCTTTCAGGCGTTTCAGCATCCCTTCCGGGTCGGGGAAGGTCACCGGGTCCCACTCGAAGTCACACCACTGGAAGGCTTTCATCCAGAAGCAGTCGAAGTGGAAAACGTGCAGCGGCAGATTGCGCTCGGCCATGCCATCGATAAAGCTGTTCACCGTCGCTTCGTCGTAATTGGTGGTGAATGACGTGGTGAGCCATAAACCGAATGACCACGCTGGCGGCAGCGCCGGACGGCCTGTGAAGCGGGTGTAACGGTCGAGTACCGCCTTCGGCGTTGGGCCGTCGATAACGAAGTACTCGAGGTATTCGCCTTCCACGCTGAATTGCACTTTGGAGACTTTTTCGGAACCGACTTCAAAAGAGACACATTCCGGATGATTCACCAGCACGCCGTAACCACGGTTAGTCAGGTAGAACGGGATGTTTTTGTAGGATTGCTCAGTACTGGTGCCGCCATCGCGGTTCCAGGTTTCCACCGTCTGGCCGTTTTTCACCAGCGCGGTAAAACGCTCGCCGAGGCCATACACCGCCTCGCCCACGCCCAAATCCAGACGTTCGAATACGTGCGTGCGGCCGGTATTCGCATCCTGCACGTAGCCGTTATTTTTGAATGCACTACCCGTGATGCGTACGCCATCGCGCAGGAAATCCAGCGCCCAGTCGTTACCTTTGGCGATACGCACGCTCAGGTTGCCGCTTTTCAGCTCGGCGAAGTCAGCCGTGTTTTGCATCGTCACGTGCACGTCTTTGAGCACATTGAGCGGATAATGCGGGCCGTTATTCACCGCGCCCTGGAAGTGTTCAATGCGCACCCCAACGATACCTTCCTGCGGCGAGAAGAAACGCAGCGTAAACAACGGGGTATCAAGCTGATTGCCACGCTCGCTGACATCTTTGGTGCCTGCATACACCACCATCTCGTTACCGTTCTGCTCTACGTCAAACACCTGAATCGGGTGAATCAACGCAAGTCCAGGCTGGATCAGCCAGTTACCGTCACTAATTTTCATGGTTTAAGTCCTTTGACTACTGGAATTCTTTAGATACTGGTGAGATTTCAAAATCTTGCTGATTGCGACGCACACCGGCTGCCAGTTCACCGAGGATTTTCGTCAGGAACGGCGTTTTCAGGGTGTAGAAGCGTTTCGCGACAATGGCGCTAATCAGGTAGCAGATGCCCGGTACGATGGTGAACAGCGCGATAATAATGCTGATGGTGGCGCTGTTTTGCGTCGTTGCACTGGCGTCGTAACCGCCGCCTGCCAGCATCCAGCCAATCATCGCACCGCCCAGGGCAAGGCCGAGTTTCAGCACAAACAGCGTGCCTGCAAAGCTGATTCCGGTGAGGCGTTTACCGTTGGTCCATTCGCCGTAATCCACGGTATCGGACATCATCACCCACTGAATTGGGGTGACGAGCTGGTGCAGTACGCCAATCACGAAGATGAAGACGAACATCAACACCACGGAGCTCATTGGCACGAAGAACATGGCGAAGCTAAGAACCGCCAGTGCGGCGTTAGTCCACCAGAAGACGCTAACTTTGCATTTCCAGTCGGTAAGCGGTTTGGCGGCGGCGCTGCCGATAAGGTTGCCGACACAATACGTCGTCAGGAACGCGGTGAACATCAGCGGGGAGCCGAGGATCCAGGTGACGTAATACATCATCGCGCCGCCACGGATACACACCGCCATAATGTTGAGAATGGTGAGCAGGCCGACAATGCGCCATTGGTCGTTTTGCCAGATATCCCGCAAATCTTCACGGGCAGAAGTGGTGCTCGGTGGCGCTTCAACGCGTTCTTTGGTGAAGAAGAAACAGGTCGCCAGCATGATAAATGCCACCACGGACAGCACCGCGATACCACCCTGGAAGCCGAAGGCTTTATCTTCGCCACCAATCAATTTCACCAGCGGCATCATCAGCACGGTAGACAGCATGCCGCCCGCCGTCGCCAGCACAAAGCGCCAGGATTGCAGGGAGATGCGTTGCGTTGGGTCATTAGTGATAACGCCACCCAACGCGCAATAAGGGATGTTGACCACGGTGTACATCAGGGTCAGCAGCGTGTAGGTGATGGCGGCGTAAATCATTTTGCCGTGGAGGCTGAAATCTGGCGTGCTGTAGGCGAACACGCAGACAATGCCAAACGGGATGGCGCCGAATAAAATCCACGGACGGAATTTCCCCCAGCGGCTGCGGGTGCGGTCAGCAATCAGCCCCATGCAAGGGTCTGAAATCGCATCCAGCGCACGTGCCAGCAGGAACATGGTGCCGACAAACCCGGCGGGGATACCGAAGATATCGGTATAGAAGAACATCATGTACATCATGACATTATCGAAAATGATATGGCTAGCTGCATCGCCCAGGCCGTACCCAAACTTTTCCTTCGCGGAAAGTATCTGACTTTTCATTGCTGCATTCCTCGGCCAAACGACTGCGAAAATTCTCTGGCTATCGTTGTAGAGCATCGGGCGGGCTGCAGGAATTCCAATTTCTGGTTATCAGATTACGTTTCTTGATAAGTGTGAGCGATGTCGCCCTCTTAGCAGGCTAAGAGTCAAAGAGTGGGTGTTTTTCGTGCGGTTTGATTGATCTGGCTAATAGTTTCAGAAGAATCATGGGGTAAAGGGGAAAGCATTGTTTGGTGGTTTGTGGAAACTGGGTATAATGCGCACCGCCTCCATGTAGCAATCGAGGCCAGGAAGATCGTCGTCTCCGGTGAGGCGGCTGGACTTCAAATCCAGTTGGTGCCGCCAGCGGTGCCGGGCAGGTTCAACTCCTGTGATCTTCCGCCATTTTTTTTCATTCAAAATACATGCTTTCTTATTTCATAGTTGCAAGTAGCCATCACCCCATCAGTCAAATTATTCCTGTTACATAACTTCTTATATATTCACAAAATTCATAACTCACATTGAGAAAATATCGTGGAATAGTTGATAGGTTGTTTTATTGTATTAGCAATAATGGGAAGCATTCTGAATCCAAAAAGCTGTAGTATTTGTAATCTCTGTTTTAATGTAAAAAACACTCTATTGCATAAATAACAATCCATCTTATTTATAGACATTCTAATTATCACGCTAATTAATAATGAGATAATTTACTCTATTTTATTATCTACTCCCTCCAGACGCTCCAGTTCCTTCCTCCCAGGCGTTTTCAACCAATTCCCCAAACTCATTCCAGCGTCCTTAGCTGCAACTTCATTAAAAACCCCGCTCGGTGCCACGCATGATCTTTTCCAGGTGCTCGACTCCTGCCAGCACTATGTCAATGCGCTGATTGAAAACGACGACAGCACCGAATGTATGGCGCTGTGTGGGCGTTTGCTTGCCGCGCTAGAAGTGTTGAAAGTTGCGCTAAAAGCACCGCTGCCCGCGCATTTAATTGAGCGCCTGACGGTGGATGTGGCAGAACCCAATAATTATCGCGGCGCGCTTACTACCGATTCGGAAACCATGCGGGAATATTGCGTAGCGCTAACCATATTGTTGTTGCAACGCCAGCAATCGCCGGAGCAGGAAGAACAGATCGCGGGCTGGTAATGATCAGCGGCGAAACAGTGCCAGGAATTCACTAGGTTTTGTAGGTCGGGTAAGCGTTAGCGTCACCCGACAAAATGGTGGATGACGCTATCGCTTATCCACCCTACGCCCCCGCCGCACAACCTATACGGACTTCTTTGTCACTGTGGCATGTGACATACTGTGCCGATATTGTTACCGCCAAAAAAAATTATCTGGCGTAAGCAAAAGAAAACAAGGGGTTACGTAACGCGTAGCCCTTTTTTAATGCCTGACGAAACAGGTAGCAGCAATTTAAGAGGTTTGTATGAACTGGGATGTGTTGAAGTGGTTGATTGGCATCTACTTTGGCTGTTTTTTTGGGCTTCTCAAAGTCGCCTACTCTGACCCAAAATTTTATCTTGAGTACATTGATAAAAAGCTCACCTGGTTCTGCTACACCTGCATGATAGCCTTCAGCGCCTTCTGGTACGGGCTCTATGCGTGCAGAAACTACACGGTGGAAAACATCGACCTGATTTCAGAACAATTGTCCCATCTGGACAAAGAATATAGCTATGTCACGTCCTATCTTCTGGTCTTGATTATCGCGTCCTGTTTGTCGTTCGCCGCCAGCCTTTTGTTTATTGATGTCGCACGCAGAAAACAAGCTCATTTGAGTACCTGAGTTCCTCTAAATCGCCGATAAGCTGAAAGCCCGTATGGTAAACCCATGTGGGCTTTTTGTTTTACGACGAGGTGATTGGCCATCATCCCTAAACCCTTCGTAATACACCTTAACAATCTGTCTTACTCCCAACAGGTAATATCCCCATTCACTTTAAAAGGGATGTTTCTGCATGACCAAATTGATGAAAATTTTGCTGTTAACTGGTGTTGCGCTGTCTGCTACCGCTTGTTCAAGTGACTACGTGATGTCGACCAAAACGGGCGACATGATTGTGACGCAAGGCAAGCCGGAGGTGGATAAAGACACTGGCCTGATTAGCTATACCGACCAGCAAGGCAACGAACGCCAGATTAATGACGATCAAGTCGTGCAGATGATTAAGAAAGACTGATTTTTTCCATTTATACCAGCCAGTACATGCTGGCTGGTATTTTCATCCCCCACTATTTCCCTTTCAAAAATTCCGTGCTGGAGAGCGTGCACCTTCATTCCGCACAGAAAAAAATTTCATTTTCCTGACAATATTTATGCTTCTCATTCTTCTACCTCATCAGTAGCAATACTTAACTAATCTGATGAGGAGTAAAAATGATGAGAGATTTTGATATGCGTGGACACGGCCGGGAGCGCCGTCGTATGCATGAACGCTGGATGCAAATGACACCAGAGCAGCGCGAATAATTTGTTCAGCAGCGCCGAGGTGGATTCTGGCGTCAGAAACCGGATGATAACGCCCAAAAACCGACGCAAGCTGAGTAACGGTAATGAAAGCCGGGACGGCAGGACATTTTCGAGTCATGTTGGCGCTCAATGCGTGTCGCTCGAAGCTGAAAGCTTTTATCGTTGGTCGCACGCCGGTTCGTGATGACGCAGACGACATCCCGCATGCACAAGGCCGTGCTTTATCTACGAACCCGTCTTCGCAATCTTTATGATGAGCTGACGGAAGGCTGAGTGCGCAGAGTCGGGTTTCTCTGAACAAAAAGCCCCGGCCAGCGTAACCTGGCCGGAATGGTGCGAGGAGTTCATTGAGCTTATTGACCTACCCGCCATGCAACATCACGCATGGCATCGCGGGCTGCCTGGCTGATGCCTCCAAGCTGGAAAAAACCATGGATCACACCGAGATAGCGCTGACAGGTGGACTCAACGCCCTGGTCCATCAGGCACTCATGCAGAACCTCGCCTTCATTGCGCAACGGGTCGTATTCAGCGGTGATGATATGTACCGGTGGCAAACCTGCAAAATCTTCACGAAATAATGGGCTGGCTTCATCATCCATTGGGTCTAGATCGGGCATATAGGCTTCGTAACCTGAAAGCAGCGTATCGCGGGTAATGATGTAGTCGTAGCCATTTTCCTGATAGCTGACAGATTCCGCCGTCGCGTCCAGCATTGGGTAAATCAACATCAGCCGCGCAGGTAACCAGTTTCCTGCACTTTTCAGGCGCAGGGCGGTGACCAGGGCAATGTGCCCACCGGCGCTGTCTCCCGCGAGCGTAATTCGTTGACGGTTCACTTCCAGTTGATCAGCCGCTTTCCAGATATCATCCGCTGCACGCTCAGCGTCATCATGCGCTGCCGGATAAGTATGCTCCGGGGCTACGCGATACTGCACGGCAATCACCCGGCAGCCACTGTGATAGCAAAGCTGGCGTAACGGATTGTCATGAGTTTCAAACCCACCGCTAACAAAGCAACCTCCGTGGTAGTAGATAACGGTAGGTAGGGATCCTGTCGCATTGAGCGGGGAAAATATGCGTAACGTGCTTCCATTAAGACTGATGTCTTTCACGTCGACTCGGGTTTCCGTGTCACCCGCTAAAACAGTGCTGGCGATATACCCGGCGCGGCGTTCGGCAAAAGTTTGTTGGCGTGAAGAAGGACGACCGGAGGCGATGAACTCATCAACCAGCCCGGCGATTGCGGGTTCGAGGGACATAGCGGAATTCCTTTTATGCTGTATGGATGAACAGTTATATCGTATTTATGGGATCGCGTGAACCGAGTTTTTTCACTATCTCAGCATTCTGGAAGGCGCCTCGAACAAATGAAAACTATCAGGAAAAAGCAGATAACAGTACGCTTTTTGAAGTTTATAGTACCCAGCAAGCTCATTCACGAAACAACATTAGATACCGTAAATAATGTAGATGGTTAAACATTGTGCGATTTACCCATCGTGTTAAAATGAGTTTAAACATTGTTTAATTTGGTGATCATTGTGAAAACGCTGATTCGTAAATGGGGTAATTCCGCAGGGGCCATTATTCCTGCTGCTGTTCTGGAGAAAGCTGGGATGAGAATAGGTGACAAAGTGGATATTGAAGCCGTTGAGGGAGGGATTATGTTGCGAGTCGCAAAGCCGATATACACGCTAAGTGAGTTACTGGCCCAATCACCTGAAGGAAGTTTCGAGCTAGATGATGAAGACCGTGAGTGGCTGAATTCTCCTCCTGTTGGCAAGGAGATCGATTAGGTGAGTCTTTATATGCCTGATAGAGGCGATTTAGTGTGGCTCGATTTTGATCCTGCTGCAGGTCACGAACAAGCCAAAACTCGGCCTGCGCTAGTATTGTCTCCAGTCGAATTTAGCCGCAAGTCTGGCATGGCGATTGTGGCACCAATAACATCTCGTGTTCGTGGCAATGCATTCGAAGTACATCTGACAAAAACGCACACTCGAGGAATTGTCATTTGCCATCACGTTAAATCAATCGATTTCCGTGCCAGACAAATGCGTTTCATTGAAAAAGCACCTGAAGAAGTAACAGAAGAGACGCTGTCCAGAGTGAAGGTATTTTTCGAATAACACAGTGGGATGCAAAGCATCCCACTGCATCAATTACTCGCCTTCCCCTGGGAACAGGAAAGGATTAATGCTGCTACGGGCAAAGCCTTCTTGCTCCATGCGTGCATCCAGCACCAGCGTAGCTAAATCGTCAGCGACGGCTTCTACTTTGGCATCTTTTTCCTGATAGAGAATCTTCAGGTAAGTGCCACAGTCGCCACAGCTTTCCGCTTTAACTGCTGACTGCTCGCTTTCCAGCGACCAGTAGTTCAGGTCGCGAGTTTGTTCGCAGTTACTGCATTTCACCCGCACCACGTGCCATTCGGTTTCGCACAGGTTGCAGTGCAGATAACGCAGGCCGCTGGTGCCGCCAATCTGCACGATGCTGGAAACCGGCATCGAACCGCAAACCGGGCAGAACTGGCGTTGTTCGCCGTATTCCGCTTTCGCACGCCCAGGGATGAGGCTCGCCATTTGCGCCCAGTAAAGCGACAACGCAGCCCAAATGAATGGGGCTTTGTCGCTGGAAACCAGTGCAAAATCAGCGTTAAACAGCGCGGTCGCCATTTCTTCCAGCTCTTGCGTTGAAGCCTTTTCCAGATTTTCGATAACTGCCAGTGCCTGGCCGCTCATCTCTGGTTTTAGCTCAGCAATCAGCGAGTTGAGCAAACGCTGCCAGTGCGGGTCACGCGGCAGAACATGGATATCCAGCGGCGGCTTGCCGGTTTCAGAAGATTTCTGAATCAGCGCCGTTAAGTCCATTTCCAGCGGGTGGTCGTACAGCACCACTTCCTGCGCATGTGCGATAAGTGCCGCAAAGCGCAGGAAATCACCCAGCGGATTGTCGGTCGCCAGTTCGCGCAGGCGTTCTGCTCGGCGGTTGTAGAGATTTTTCAGCCGGGGGAACAGTAACGGCGGGATAGTCTCCGCCGCACGTTTGTCGCTCTTCTCCAGCTGATCTTGCGGGATTATGCGAATACTCATTCCTGTCGTTTTTCCTGTTTTTGGCGAACTTCACGATACCATTTCGGATGGTGTTTTTTCGCCCAGGACGTTGTGACCCAGCCTTCCACCATCGCGGTAATCGTGCCTTTCACCCAAAGGGCGGCGTAGATGTGGACCATAATAACCACAATCAGTGCCACTGCGGCAAATGAATGCACCATCAGGGCTACGCGAATCACCGGGATTGAGAAAGCAGGCGCGAAGTAAGGACGCCAGATAATCACGCCGCTCACCAGCAGCAACACCAGGAAAATAATCGCCGCCCAGAACACGCATTTCTGGCCAAAGTTATAACGCCCGGTGTCACCCACTTCCTCGTTGACGACGATCTTACGAATATTCTTCGCCCAAAAGATATCATCCCGATTGATTAGATTGTGGTGCCAGTAACGGAAAAACATGATGATAAACGAGGCAAACATCACCACACCGACGAACGGATGGAGGATGCGCGCCAGCTGCGGCGTACCCATAATATGCATCAGCCAGTTAAAGGATGGGAAGAAGAACCCCAGCCCGCTCACCGCCGCCAGTATGAAGCAGAAGGCGGTTACCCAGTGGTTGATGCGCTCGGGTGCGCTGTAACGTTGAATGGTCACTTGTTTTTTCATGGTTTGCGCACCTCGTCATCGTCATGGTGCAAATTTTCGTCTTCATCATCGGCACGGTTCGGGCCGACTCCCACATAGTGGAACACGCTGGCGGCGAAGGTTGCAGCAAAGCCAATAGCGGCGAGCGGCTTCCAGACACCTTTCCAGAATTTCACGGTTGGGCTAATGGACGGATTCTCCGGCAGGCCGTGATACAGCGTTGGCTTGTCCGCATGATGCAGCACGTACATAACGTGGGTGCCGCCAACGCCTTCCGGGTCGTACAATCCGGCGTTGTCATAACCGCGTGTTTTCAGCTCAGCCACACGCTCGCCCGCCAGGTTTTTCATCGACTCTTTCGAGCCAAAATGAATCGCACCGGTTGGACAAGTTTTCACGCAGGCAGGCTCCTGGCCGACGGTCACACGGTCTACGCACAGGGTGCATTTGTAGACGCGGTTGTCCTCCGGGTTCAGGCGCGGTACATCAAACGGGCAACCGGCGATGCAGTAACCGCAGCCAATGCACTGCTCGGACTGGAAATCGACAATGCCGTTGGCGTACTGAATGATGGCGCCTTCAGCCGGACACGCCTTCAGGCAGCCTGGATCCGCGCAGTGCATACAGCCATCTTTGCGGATAAGCCATTCCAGCTTGTCGTTTTGCTCCACTTCCGAGAAGCGCATGACCGTCCATGATTTGGCGGTCAAATCAGCCGGGTTGTCGTAAACGCCGACATTACTGCCGATTTCATCACGCAGGTCGTTCCACTCCGAACACGCCACCTGGCAGGCTTTACAGCCGATACAGGTGGTGACGTCGATAAGTTTTGCGACCTCTTGCTGATGATCCCGCGCCTGAGGCGCGGGTGTGAAGCCGTTAGTAGCGGAACGACGGATGATGTCCTGAGATTGATAAGCCATAATTCGTCTCCGTTACACCTTTTCCACATTGACCAGGAACGCCTTAAATTCAGGCGTTTGCGTGTTGGCATCACCGACATATGGCGTCAGGGTGTTAGCGATAAAGCCTTTCTTCGCTACCCCTTCGTAACCCCAGTGAATCGGAATACCGATGGTGTCCACTTTCTGGCCGTTCACATCCAGCTGGCGAATACGCTTGGTCACCACCGCTTTGGCTTTGATAAAGCCACGGTTGGAGGAGACTTTCACCGTGTCGCCGTGAGCAATGCCGAGTGAATTCGCGAGCTTTTCGCCAATCTCGATAAACTGCTCTGGCTGCGCGATGGCATTCAGTAGCGCGTGTTTGGTCCAGTAGTGGAAATGCTCGGTCAGACGATAGGTGGTGCCGACATACGGGAACTTATCGTGCTTGCCCATCGCTTCCAGGTCACCTTTAAACACGCGCGCCGCCGGGTTAGAAACCACGTTCGGGTGCAGCGGGTTGGTGCCAAGCGGCGTTTCAAACGGCTCGTAATGCTCAGGGAACGGCCCTTCTGCCATTTTGTCGATAGCAAACAAGCGCCCTAAACCTTCCGGCTGCATGATGAACGGCCCAACGTCAGTGCCCGGAGCAGCAGTGCTGTAGTCGGCAATATCCGCGCCGCTCCACTTCGCGCCATCCCAGGAAATCAGACGGCGTTTTTCATCCCACGGTTTACCCGCTGGATCAGCAGAAGCACGGTTATACAGAATGCGACGGTTAAGCGGCCACGCCCAGGCCCAGCCCAGCGTGTTACCCAAACCTGATGGGTCGGCGTTATCACGGCGTGCCATCTGGTTGCCGTCTGGAGTCCAGGAACCGGCGAAAATCCAGCAGCCACTGGAAGTGGTGCCGTCATCGCGCAATTGAGCAAACGAGCTAAGCTGCTGGCCTTTTTTCACCAGTACCGCGCCGGTTGCCGGGTCGACCACGTCCTGCAACGCTTTACCGTTGCTCTCCATCGCCACTTCTTCCGGAGCCGGGTTGTCTGGTGTCAGGTAATTCCAGCTCATGTTCAGCACTTGCTCTGGCAGCGCACCGCCTTCAGTCTGGTACATATGGCGCAAGCGGCTAAAGATACCCGCAAGGATTTCGCCATCGTTCAGCGCTTCTCCTGGGGCATCTGCACCTTTCCAGTGCCACTGCAACCAACGGCCGGAGTTAACGATAGAACCGTTTTCTTCGGCAAAGCAGGTCGATGGCAAGCGGAACACTTCAGTCTGGATTTTCGACGGGTCGACATCGTTCATCTCGCCGTGGTTTTGCCAGAAGTTAGAGGTTTCGGTGTTCAGCGGGTCGATGGTCACGAGGAATTTCAGCTTCGACAGCGACGCAATGACTTTGTTTTTATTCGGGAACGACGCGACAGGGTTGAAGCCCTGACACAGATATCCGTTCACCTTGCCCTGGTTCATCATCTCGAAATATTGCAGGACGTCGTAGCCCTTGTCCCACTTCGGCAACCAGTCATAACCCCAGCTGTTTTCCGCTGTGGCTTTGTCGCCAAAGAAGGCTTTCATCATTGAAACGAAGAATTTCGGGTAGTTGCCCCAGTAGTTGACCTGGCCTTCCAGCAGCGGTTTCGGCGTGTTGGCGGCAAGGTATGTCTGGAGATCGGGCTGTTTTTCGTTCGGCAACGTCATGTAGCCTGGCAGGCTTTGTGACAGCAAACCGAGATCGGTCAGCCCCTGAATATTGGAGTGTCCACGCAGGGCGTTGACGCCGCCGCCTGCCATTCCCATATTGCCGAGCAGCAGCTGGATCATCGCCATGGTACGAATGTTCTGCGCGCCCACGGAGTGTTGCGTCCAGCCCAGTGCATACAGGAACGATGCGGTTTTATCTTTTACGCTGGTCGCTGCGATATATTCACAGACCTGAATGAAGTCATCTTTCGGGGTACCGCAAATATTGGAAACCACCTCTGGCGTGTAGCGGGAAACGTGCTCTTTGAGCAGGTTCCATACACAGCGCGGATGGGTCAGCGTCAGGTCGCGTTTCGCGAAGCCCTTCTCATCCAGCTCATAATTCCAGGAGGTTTTGTCGTATTTACGGTTTGCCGCGTCGTAGCCGGAGAACAGGCCGTCATCGAAGCTGTAATCCTCACGCACAATCAGATTGGCGTTGGTGTAAGCCTCGACATACTCGCGGTTGTATTTATTGTTGTTTATCAGATACAGCAATACGCCAGACAAGAAAGCAATGTCTGAGCCTGAGCGAATCGGGGTGTAGAAATCCGCCACCGAAGCGGTTCGCGTAAAGCGCGGATCGATAACAATTAGCTTCGCGCCGTTATGGATTTTGGCTTCCATCGCCCAGCGGAACCCGACGGGATGCGCTTCTGCGGCGTTGCCACCCATCACAATCACGAGATCGGCGTTCTTAATATCAACCCAGTGGTTGGTCATCGCACCGCGACCAAATGTTGGAGCAAGACTTGCTACCGTTGGTCCGTGTCAGACACGCGCCTGGTTATCCACGGCTAACATGCCGAGGGCGCGGGAAAATTTCTGGGTTAAATAGCCGGTTTCATTACTGGATGCTGATGCACACAACATACCGGTGGAGAGCCAACGGTTGACCGTCGTTCCCTGGTCGTTCTGCGCAATAAAGTTGGCATCACGGTCTTGTTTCATCAGTTTGGCGATACGGTCAAATGCCGATTCCCAACTGATTTGCTCCCACTTATCCGAGCCTGGCGCGCGATAAGACGGGAATTTCAGGCGGCTTTCACTGTGGATGAAGTCCACAAGTCCTGCGCCTTTCGGGCAAAGTGCACCACGGTTTACCGGATGGTCCGGGTCGCCTTCAATATGGAAGATTGATGCTTTGGCATTTTTCGCGCCGTCACCGAGGCTGTACATCAATAGCCCGCAACCGACGGAACAGTATGTGCAGGTGTTACGCGTTTCACGGGTACGTAGTAATTTGTATTGCCGTGTTTCCGCCAGTGCAACGCCCGGGGCAAAACCCAGTGCCGCTGCTGTAGTCCCTGCCATACCGCCAGCACAGATCTTAAAGAACTGTCTTCTGCTGACCTGCATGGGTGCTCCTTGTTTCGACATTTTCACATTATTTATAGGTGTATTTTTTTTGCGGTCTGCGCCGCAAAAGTCCACAATCAAACCGAACTGGAAATATCCCCTACTCCAGAAGGGTTAGTGTTTCCAGAATACCACATTAGAATTAAGGCTGTTCCAATCAGGTTAAGACAAAGTGAACAATTCCAACCCAAATCAAAGCAAAATTGTGAAGGCCGTCACTGGTGCGCGGACTATAGAGCTGTGGCAACGCCAGGATTTGCTCGCGGCCAAAGAAGACTGGCTGGCAGAAGAAGTGCCGGTAGCGCTGGTCTACAACGGTATTTCGCATGTGGTCATGATGGCTTCGCCCAAAGATTTGGAACTTTTTGCGCTCGGTTTTTCTTTATCAGAAGGGATTATTGAATCTCCGGCAGACATTTACGGAATTGATGTTTTACCCGTTTGTAATGGCTTAGAAGTGCAAATTGAGCTTTCCAGCCGCCGCTTTATGGGATTGAAAGAGCGCCGCCGCTCCCTTGCCGGGCGTACCGGTTGCGGCGTTTGTGGCGTGGAACAACTCAATGATATTGGCCGCCCGATAACGCCTCTTCCATTTACGCAAACCTTCGATTTGAACAAGCTGGATGCAGCTTTAAACCAGATGCGCGATTACCAGCCTGTCGGGCAACTCACTGGTTGTACTCATGCCGCGCTGTGGCTGAATGAAAACGGCACTATTCTGGATGGTAAAGAAGATATTGGCCGCCATGTGGCGCTGGATAAACTGCTCGGCGTGCGTTGCCGTGAAGCCTGGAATAATGGTGCGGTGCTCGTCTCCAGCCGGGCCAGCTATGAGATGGTGCAAAAATCTGCTCAGTGCGGTGTCGAAATTCTGTTTGCAGTATCTGCCGCCACCACGCTTGCCGTAGAAGTCGCGCAGCGCTGCAATCTGACGCTTATCGGTTTTAGCAAACCAGGCCGTGCGACGGTATATACCCATCCGCAGCGGCTGTGTTAACGGTTTGTACATTCCGTTACTTACCGACACCAATCACTCACTGAACGTATTTGTTTGTTGGAATAAAGTTATTTCAACGGGCCAACAACCCATACATAAACGAATACGAGACTATCAAAATGAAAAAAGTATTAACTCTGATTGCTGTTGCTGTAATGGGTCTGTCTTCTGCTGCTTTCGCTGCTGAAACCACCGCCGCACCTGCTCCGGTAAAACACAGCACCACTACTGTGCACCACAAAAAACACCATAAAGCAGCACCTGTAGCGCAGAAAGCGCAAGCAGCTAAAAAGCACCACAAAAAAGCGACTAAAGCTGTGACTCCAGCTGCCGCTCCTCAGAAAGCTCAGGCTGCCAAAAAGCACCACAAAAAAGCGACTCACACAGTAGCGCCAGCGGCAAAACCAGCGGTTAAACCAGCTGCATAATTCGGCAACAAAATCCCTCTTCTCTAAAACACCCGGCTTGCCGGGTGTTTTTTTATTAACTTCATCATTATCCCACCTCCCATTCCCTCACTTCGTTAATTCAAGCCACTCCACTTTTCCCTCATTCTGCCGATAACTTAGACAAGCGCCGGGGCGACTACCCGCCAGGTTATCGAACAGAGGTTTAAATGGATAGTTTTCAAAAAGATATTGATGAAAGGGCTAACCTGGCGTTATCCAACAAGTTTGAGCTGTTGTTGTTCCGCTTAGGCAAAGGCCAGCACTCTGATAAATCAGAGCTGTACGGCATTAACGTTTTTAAACTGCGTGAAATTGTGCCCATGCAGAAAATCAATCGCGCGGCTGGAATGATGTCGCCACTGTTAGGAATGGCCAATATTCGCGACCAGATTATCCCGGTAATCGACCTGCCCGCCGTTACCGGATGCACGCCTGAAACGGGTCTGAATCTGTTACTGATAACCGAATACGCCCGTAGCACGCAGGCATTTGCGGTCGAGTCGGTTGAAAATATTATCCGCCTCGACTGGAGCCAGGTTCACGCCGCCGAGTCAGGCGTCAGCAGCCGCAACATTACCAGCATTGCTTCGCTCGATAGCGAAGAGTACAAGGGCGAGCTGGCACTGGTACTGGATGTTGAGCAGATCCTGTATGACATTATTCCTTCAGGGCGCAATGTGGATGTGAAGGCCATCGAAGGACAAACCAATCCACTGAAACCTGGTGCGGTGGCGATTGTTGCCGAAGATTCCAAAGTCGCCCGCATGATGCTTGAACAAGGCCTTAAAGGAATGGGGATCCCAGTCGAGATGTATTCCACAGGACTTGAGGCCTGGGAGAAAATCAAGGTTATCGCCGCAGAAGCTAAAGCCGCAGGCCAACCGGTAACCGATCGAATTGGTATGGTTTTAACCGACATCGAAATGCCGGAAATGGATGGCTTTACGCTGACGCGAAATATCAAAACGGATATCTCGTTAAAGCAGATCCCGGTGGTCATTCACTCGTCTTTATCAGGCAGTGCCAACGAAGATCACGTGCGCAAAGTGGGTGCGAACGGCTATGTCGCGAAGTTCGACGTGAAGGAGCTTTCTGAGGTGATTACTAAAGCGCTGGAAGGTGCGGTGGTTTAGTTTTTACAGGTCGGATAAGCGAAGCGTCACCTGACGCTTTTTACCTTAGATTACAGGCACAAATGGTGGATGACGCTGACGTTTATCCACCCTACAAAACCTGTTTAGTGTTTGTTATTTACCCACCCAGCTATTTTTAATTTTGAACATATCTGCGCGGTTGTAACTACACGAAAAGTTGAACGCTTTGCCGTCTTCCAGTTTGGTGACGCCGGAGACTTTCAGCATCGGCAGGCCGGGTGAAATAGACAGCAAGGCCGCCAGATCGTCATTAAATAAATCGCCTTCAATCACCGAGTTATAAAACTTAATTTTCTTACCGGTGTATTCTTCGATGTATTCATACAACGAGCCTTGTTCAAGCACCGTTGTCGGAATGGTGGCGATGATTTCGCTGTTAATCCAGGAGTCTTCAACCAGCACTGCAACGTCGTCAATCAGGCGGATGCGGCGGATAAAATGAACATCCTGTTTTGTCTCCAACTGCGACGCTACCGCCTGCGGTGCGGGTATTAATTGATGCGTCACCAGCTCGCTTGAGATTTTCGCCTGCTGACCAAACTCCCGGGAAAAACCTAAAATAGAATCCCCGGTACCGCTATTGAGCATATAGACGTTGTCTTCAATCACTTTGGTGACATACATCCCCTTGCCATGGATTCGCTCGATAAATCCCTCTTGTTCAAGAACATTCATCGCTTTTTGCAGCGTAACCCGCGTTACGCCATATTGTGCCGCCAGTTCTCTTTCTGAAGGGATTTTTTCGCCAACCTGATAGCGATGGCTGAGGATATCTTCCTGAATACTCTTCTTAATTTCTATATATCGCGCAGCCATAGGGGTTCTTTTATTCGCGTTATCGTCGGGCCGTTAGTGTACCACTTCAGCCGTTAATTCCGCTTCCTGTGCTTCAATAGCCAGCTGTTTGACCTCCATTATTCTGAAGAATGGATAGTAGATCAGCGTCGAAATAAGAATCATGCAGCCTGACCAGATTGCCGCTGGAATGTTCCCGCCCGTGGCGAAATACGCATTAAGAATGGGCGGCATCGTCCAGGGGATTTGGAATACCGGCCTGCCGATAATGCCGTAATCCATCAGTAGATATGAACAAGTGCAAATCACCAGTGGAGCGACGATCAGCGGGAACATCATTATTGGGTTGAGTACCATCGGTACGCCAAAAATAACCGGCTCGTTGATGCAAAAAATAGACGGGCCAAACGAGACACGACCAATGGATTTATAATAGCGACTCTTCGACAGCAGCATGGCCAGCACTAACCCCATAGTCGCTCCCGAACCACCGGCACAAATAAAGAAGTTATAAAATCCTTCGGCAGTAATATGCGGAACGGGCTGGTCGCTAAGATACGCCTGGGTGTTTTCAGCGATGAATTTTAAAAATATCGGGCTGGTGATCCCGGACAGTACGTTGGTGCCATGAATACCACAGCTCCATAATAACGAAATGAGCGCGACCAGAATTAACATGCCAGGCAAGGTATCTAAGCCGTGAACCAGGGGGCTGAGCAGCAAAGTAAAGAAGGCATTGATATCAAAATCCAGAATCACGCGCACAAACCAGACTAACGTCAGACAAACCACCGCTGGTACCAGGCTGATAAAAGATTGCAGCACGGCGGGAGGAACACCTTCGGGCATTCGGATATAGATTTTGTGCGTGATAAAAAAGCGCACCGTATAGACCGTAAATATCGACAAAATAATCGCCGAGAACAAGCCGGCAGCGCCAAAGTTATCGACATTAATTTTATAATGGCTATCAAGCTGGGCCAGCACAAAAACCGACACCGTAATACAACAACAGCTTAAGCCATCGAGGTCGTATTGCTTCGCCAGGTTATAGCTGATGCCAATCGCGGCAACCAAACCGATAATCCCGAAGGTTGCCTGCACCGGCACACTGAGTTTATCGGCATAGACTCCAAGAAAATCACTCCAGCCAGGAATGGGCAAATTAGCGATAATGAGAAACAGACTTCCGGCAATAATAAACGGCAATGTAAAAGCGATACCGTTACGAATGGCGACCAAAATAACGTTATTGCCGACTTTCATTAAGACGGGAATAACTCTGTTTTCCAGAAAATTTTGCATGAAATATTCCTTTAATAACTATTCATCCATGGCAAGAGTGTATTGCGGCAAGAAATCTCGGTTCGCGGCTAAATAATCTTTGAGTATATTCCCGGCAACCGCCACGGACGGCACCAACGGGTGAGCGGCCAACGCCAGTAGCGCGGTTTGGGTATTGCCGGTCATTGCCGCTTCAATAGTCAGTTCTTCAAAGGCTTTCACGCTCTGAATTAACCCGCGAATACGCACCGGTAAACGCCCATACGCCAGCGGGCGTGCGCCCTGCTTATCAATCACCGCATTGGTTTCAATCACTGCATCATCCGGTAAATCTGGCGTGGTTCCGCGATTAGCCGTGTTAACCACATGCACTTCTTTTTTATTGTTATAGAGCGCGCTGATAATTGAGCATGCAGTATCGGAATAATAAGCTCCTCCACGGCTGGATAATTCTGGTGGTTTTTCACAAAGAGCCGGGTTTCGATAGAGGTCAAACAGGGATTTTTCAATGCGTAGTGAGCGTTCACCACGCGTACCGCCTTTTTGCAATTCTTCGAGTTCGTGCTGCACCATTTCCTGGTTTAAGTAGAAGTACTTTAAATATGAGAGCGGATAAAAATTCAGGGCGCGGATAAACTCAGCAGGTAAGCCAATATCGGGGATATTCTTTAATTTATTATCAGAGACACCTTGCGCGAGTTTTTCAATAAAATCAGCCGTGACATCGGTGCCATGCAGAGTGATTCGGTCGGCGAAAATTAAATGGTTCAGCCCCATAATTCTCGCATCAATCGCCTCGCGGCCCACGCCGTAGGTTTTGGCAATATCCATCATCATGCTGTTGGCACCGCTACAGATGCCCAGCGATTTAATCTTGCTGTACTTTTCTATCGCTTCCGTAACAATGCCTGCTGGGTTGGTGAAATTAATCAACCACGCATCCGGGCATAACACTTCCATCTCTTTGCAGATTTCCAGTAATACCGGAATGGTACGCTGCGCCTTCATAAACCCGCCAGGGCCAGTGGTTTCCTGGCCTAAAACGCCATAACTCAGCGGGATTTTTTCATCCTGAATCCGCGCGGCTAATTGCCCAACACGGATTTGCGTCGTAACAAAGTCAGCATCTTTAAGCGCCAGCTGGCGGTCAGTGGTGAGGTGCACCGTCATGGGAATGCCGGATTTTTTCACCATACGCTGGGCGAGTTGCCCGACGATTTCGAGCTTTTCGCGGCCTGTTTCAATATCCACCAGCCAGTATTCGCTGACCGGGAGTTCAGCGTGTCTTTTAAGAAATCCGTCTATTAGTTCCGGCGTGTAGCCAGAGCCTCCGCCGAGGGTCACAATTTTTAATGGCTTCATGAATTTTCCTTTTCAACTTTAACTGGCGTATGCCAGTTTGCAAAAAGAAAATATCACAACCTTTTCGGGCAACAAGGGAGGTTAGTCACATAAAAATAAGGGTTATTAAAAATAAGCGGGGGAAAAAATCCCCGACCAGGGCCGGGGATGACAGGCTAGGAGTTTGATTTGAAGCCTTACTCTAAATAAAACACTTCTTTTAACTCGGCGCTCACCGGGCTGTTATCGGCGTTGCTCGGCATGATTTCGCTCATATGTTTCCACCAGCGTTGGCAAACTTCGGTTTGGGCAACCGCATTCCAGCGAGCTTCTGACTCAATCTCTACCGTGGCAAAAAGCAGGTTGCGCGGCGCATCAAGATAAATGGCGTAGTGATGTGCGCCATGCTGTTTCAACACCGCTTCCAGCTCGGGCCAGATTGGCGTGTGTCGCCGCTGGTACTCTTCATGCGCGTCAGAATTTACCTGCATCACAAACGCTTTGCGGATCATAAAGCCTCCAGATATAGCTCGCGTACTTCCTCACGGCTTGCCACGCGTGGGTTGCATGGTGCACATGGATCAGCGAGCGCGTTGTCGAGCCAGCCTTCGATGTCTGCACGCTGGATGCCAAGCTGGCTGAAGCCAGATGGGATGCCAACGCGTGTGGAAAGCGTGCGAATCGCCAGAATAGCCTCAAAACTGGCTTCTTCTTCATCCATCCCCTGAGTATTCACGCCCATCGCTGCGGCAACCTTCGCAAAACGTGCCACCGCTTTCGGGCGGTTAAACGCTTCAATGACCGGTAGTAAAATGGCATTACACACGCCGTGCGGGAGATTGTGTGTCGCGCCCGGTTGGTGCGCCAGTGCATGCACCAGGCCAAGGCCAGCGCTGTTAAACGCCATACCCGCCAGGTATTGCCCGTAAGCCATCATTTCACGCGCTTCGAGGTTATGCCCGTTATCCACCGCTTCCGGCAACCACTTGCTAATCAAACGGATAGACTCCAGTGCGTTCGCGTCGGTCAGCGGGTGCGCCGCGACGGAAACGTAAGCTTCGATGGCGTGAGTCAGCGCATCCATACCCGTTGCGGCGGTGACGCTCGCTGGAATATCCAGCATGACGCTGGCGTCATCTACTGCGATATCTGGGATCAGGTTGGTGTCGATAATCACTTCTTTCACATGGCGCACGGAATCGGTGATCACCGCGTTACTGGTCATCTCCGCGGCTGTTCCGGCCGTGGTGTTGATTGCCACCAGCGGCACGCCAGGATTTGTGACTTTGCCAACGCCCGAGTACGCCGTTGATGGGCCAGGATTGGCCGTCAAGATTTTCACCGCTTTGGCGGTATCAATCGGGCTGCCGCCGCCAAAGGCAATCAGGTAATCGCAACTGGCATCCTGGTACGCAGCAAAGCCTTTTTGCACTAACTCTTCTGTTGGATTCGGGAATACTTCATCAAACAATTCGTAAGAAAGTTGATGTTCGTCGAGCGCGCTAAACAGGCTGTTGAGCAGACCCATTTTCACTAACTGCCCGTCGGTGATAATTAACGCTTTGCCCCAAGGCTTTGCCGCAATTAATTTCACCATATCGCCGATTGCACCTGCACCGTGAAGGCTGATTTTTGGTAAGGCCAACATAAAGCTCATAGCTATTCTCCTTAATATCGATGTTTTGAAAATCCTTTCCCCTCACCCGGGCCCTCTCCCCAGGGAGAGGGAACTGTCCGGTTTCTCCCTCTCCTGGGGAGAGGGAACTGCCCGGTTTCTCCCTCTCCTGGGGGAGAGGGTCGGGGTGAGGGGGTTTATCCTTTTCGGCGTGCTAAAACGCGCCGGGTAATAATTGGCAGTGAAATCACGGTTATCAGCATCGCGCCGACAATAATCGACATCACGATACCCGGCACATTGAGCAGGCTCAGACCGAAGGTCACCAGCCCCATCAGGAAGGCGGCGATAATCACACCCGCCATGCTGCCCGAACCGCCCAGAATGTTGACACCACCTAATACCGCCATCGTCACCACACTGAGTTCCCACCCAATCGCAATAGTCGGTCGCGTGCTGCCGAGACGTGAGGTCAGTAACACTGACGCCAGCCCCGCCATCACGCCCACCAGCACAAACAACATCAGGTTGTGACGTTTCACGTTGATACCGGAATACCAGGCGCCGGTCGGGTTATTGCCGATGGCGTAGGTGCGGCGGCCAAAGTTCGTTTTGTGCAGCAAGAAAGCGAACACCGCCGCCAGCACGATAAACAGCGCAAATTCAAACGACAGGGCGCCCCAAACGTAGCCCTGACCAAACCACGCAAAACTTTCTGGATAGTGGTTAAGCGCCTGATCACCCAGTAAAATGTAGGTGATACCGCGATACAAACTCATGGTGCCGATGGTGATAACAATCGACGAAAGGTTGAAGCGCGTGACCAGTAAGCCATTGAACAAACCGCACAGCAAACCGACGCCCAGCCCGACGCACACCAGCCCTGCCGTATCGACACCCGCCTGTGCACAGAACCCCATCACTGTGGAGCTGAGCGCGATAGTCGACGCTACCGACAAATCAATTTCACGGGCGATAATCAGCATCGCCATCGGCAGAACGATGATCGCTTTTTCCGTGAAGTTGAACGTCGCGTCTGACAAATTCCAGATGTTGAGGAAGTAAGGCGAAGCCAGCGCGTTGGCGATAAATACCGCCAGCGTCACCGCCAGTAAGAAAGATTCCCAGCACAGCAAACGGCGGAACAGGGGAACCGACGTGGCCTGCTGAGGCACAGATTCAGAAATCAGCGTTTTACTCATGGTTTCACCGCCTGTTCTTGCCCGTTAAGACCTTGTCTCGACAGCGCAACATCGCGCAGAATCAGCCGCCCTTTGCGTTTGTTACCGCGTTCGTTCAACAGCACTGCGATAACAATCACCGCGCCTGAAATCGCCATTTGCCAGAACGGGGAGACGCCAATCACTGGAAGCGCATTGTTGATTACCCCGAGGAATAGCGCCCCCAGCAAGCAACCGAATACGCGCCCAATGCCGCCCATGGTGCTGATGCCGCCAATCACGCAAGCAGCGACGATTTGCAGTTCAAAACCATTCGCAACATCGACATACGCCACGGCAAAACGAGAAATCCACAGATAGCCGCAGAAGCCCGCCAGCGCGCCCGAAAGGCTGAAGCTGATGAACTGCATTTTCCCGGCGTTGATACCGGTGTAATACGCCGCAGTGGCGTTGCCGCCGGCGGTGTACATCGCCCGTCCAGTGCGGCTGTAACGCAAGAAATAGCCGACCAACAACAGTGCCGCGACCGCACACCAGCTCAGCAGCGGCATTCCTAAAATCACCGCTCGCGGTAATCCTAAGAAATCGCTACTCATTTGGTGGGCGTTTATCCAGCCGCCATTGGAAAGCAGGAAGATAATTCCGCGATAAATACTCATGGTGCCGAGGGTGACGACAATCGCCGGGATCCCGAGTTTCCAGACCAGCAAACCATTGATGATGCCCATCACTAAACCCAGCACCGTTGCCAGCGAAAGTAATGCCCAGACGGGGATTTGCGGATAGTGGAAGTTGAGTAAGGCGACAATCATACCGGTGAGCGCCAGGTTTGCCGCCATCGACAAATCAATGCCTTTGGTCAGCAGCACCATCATCTGGCCGAGGGCAAGAATGATAAGAATCGAGGTATCGTTAAACATCTCGACCAGGTTGCCAGGCGCCAGGAACGACGGCACACGGCTGCCAATGCCCAGCACCATCAACAAGATGACGCCTGCGAGCAGAAATTCACGATGTTTGAGTAGGGTCTGCCACATTATGCTGCCTCCTCATGCGAGCCGCTGGCGGCGCTGACGATCATTTCCGCCGTTGCTTCGCCTGCCTTATATTCGGCAACCATCAACCCTTCGTGCATCACGATAATGCGGTCAGCCATGCCCATCACTTCCGGCAGTTCAGACGACACCATAATCACCGCCAGACCGTGGCCGACCAGTTCAGACATAAACTGGTGCACCGCCGCTTTCGAGCCAATGTCGATGCCTTTGGTCGGTTCATCGAGAATGATCACCGTCGGCTGGGTAGCCAGCCATTTGCCGATCACCACTTTTTGCTGATTACCGCCAGAGAGCGTTTCAACCGGTTGTTTCCAGCTAAAGGCTTTCACCTGCAAGCGTTTGGCGTATTCATCCGCCAGTGCCCATTCACGCGCATCGTTTAAAACGCCACGCGGATTGAGTTTGCTGAGTTGCGGCAAGCTGATGTTTTGGTAGATAGGCAGTTCGATAATCGCGCCCTGCTTCTGGCGTTCTTCCGGTACGCAGACAATCCCGGCTTTGATGGCATCCGCAGGTTGGCGGAATTGCATCAACTGGTCGTTAAGCAAAATCTCACCGTGGGAAGGATGCGAAACGCCGGATAACGCCTGCATTAATTCGGTACGTCCAGCGCCGACTAAACCGTAGAACCCGAGGATTTCCCCTTTGCGCAACTGGAAGTTGATATGGGCAAACTCGGTTGGGTGGCAGAGATCTTTCACTTCGAGAACCACATCACCGAGCTCGCAATTCACTTTCGGGAAGGCGTGCGTGATTTCGCGCCCGACCATCATGGTGACCATCTTGTCTTCAGTAATCTCGCTGATGTTCCCGGAGCTGATGTACACCCCGTCGCGCAAAATGGTGTAGTGATCGGCGATGGCAAAGATTTCGTCGAATTTATGCGAGATAAACAGAATGGCTTTACCTTCGCGTTTCAGACGTTCAACGATTTGATAAAACTCGACAATTTCATGCTGTGAAAGTGCAGCGGTGGGTTCATCGAGGATCACCACCTGAGCTTCAAACGACAGCGCACGCGCAATCGCCACCATGTGTCGTTGGGCAATGCTGAGAGTTTTGAGTGTGGCGCGAGGATTAATTTGTACTTCAAGGCGCGTGAGGATTTCCTGCGCGCGTTGGTGCATCGCAGGCCAGTCGAGCTTTTTAAACAGCCCACGATAGATATAGTGGCCAACAAAAATATTCTCGGTGACGGTCAGTTCATCAAACAGCACCGTTTCCTGGTGGATAGCCGTAATACCGATTTTGTGTGCCGCTTCAGGGTTCGGCAGGGTTATCGGTATCGCTTTATATAGCAGTTCCCCTTCTTCGGGCTGATAAATCCCGGTCATGACTTTAACCAGAGTGGATTTACCTGCGCCGTTTTCACCGATAAGCGCCGTGACTTTTCCCGGCCACAAATCCAGGTGGACATTTTCGAGAGCGCGAACACCGGGGAAAACTTTGGTTATCCCCTTCAGGGACAGCAAGGGTGTAGTGAGTGTCATGGTTTTATTCTCCATTGAATCAGATCGCCCTCACCCCGGCCCTCTCCCCCAGGAGAGGGGGAAAAGAAGGTTCCCTCTCCCCTGGAGAGGGAGAACACCAATCTATCCCCTCTCCCTCAGGGAGAGGGTTAGGGTGAGGGTTGTTTAAAACCCAATCAGAATATTTTGGAGAATTTATCGATGTTGCTGGCATCGTAAACAAATGGCTCAGCCATGGCGCCACTGCCATCGGCGTCCAGTTTCACTTTGCCCAGTTTACCCATGCTGGCTTCATCTTTGGTGGCGGTGCCTTTAACTAAATCATCAGCCAGATAGGTGGCGGCGTAACCCAGATCGATTGGGTTCCAGATAGCGAAGCTTTTCGACGCTCCCGATTTCACCGCACCCGCCATTTCAGACGGCAGGCCGAGGCCAGTCACATAAACTTTGCCAATTTTCCCCTGGTCTTTCACCGCTTGTGCTGCGGCCACAATCCCGACGGAAGAAGGAGAAACAATGACTTTCAAATCAGGATAGGATTTCAGCAAACCGACGGTTTCACGGTAGCTCTTATCAGAGAGATCGTCTCCATAAGCGACGGTGACTATATTGACCGATGGGTACTTAGGCAGCACCTTTTTCATCTCAGCAATCCAGATGTTCTGGTTGGTTGAGGTTGGTGTGGCGCTAAGGATAGCGACATCACCTTTTTCGAGGTTCATCGCTTTTAACGCATCAGCAGCCAGTTTGACGTTGGTTTCGCCAATCAATGCGTTATTGGAAGGATTCAGGTGAATCTGGCGACCATCTTTTGCTACGCCGGAATCCCATGAAACCACTTTAATACCACGCTGCATGGCTTTTTTCAGCACCGGAACCAGCGCATCAGGGTCATTGGCAGATATGGCGATGGCATCAACACCTTGAGCGATCAAGCCGTTGAGAACTTCAATTTGTGCTTCGGCGGTCGTGGTCGTTGGGCCGGTGTAGATGACTTTTACATCTCCAATTTCTTTGGCGGCTTCCTGAGCCCCCACGTTTGCGGCTTCAAAGAATCCATTACCGAGTGATTTCGCCACGAGTGCGATTTTCACTTCAGCAAAGGCAGAGGTGGACAGTGCGAGTGCGACAACGGTAAGCGTACAACCTAATATTGCTTTTGTTTTCATTGCTTGTACTCCGATGTAGGTAGGGTTTGCAGGTATTTTTTATTATGTCGGCATGTCGGATGACGCTTTACTTATCCGACCTACAATTCACTTTATTCAAGTAGGGTGGATAAGCGCAGCGTCATCCACCGTTACAGATTTACGACTTACAACTCTAAAGCACTGGCCAATGGGGTCACGCCAAAACGTTTGCCGAGCGCAATGAGCTCGTCACGGCTGATGGTTTGTTTCATGCCGCCCATCGAAATAACTTTTACCAACACTTCAGCAGACTTCTCGGCGGTATCGATAAGACCAAACGCTTCATCAAGCGTTGGGCCGCTACCGAATACGCCATGGAACGGCCACAGCACCAGCGAATGTTTTTCCATTTGACCCGCCGTCGCGTTACCAATTTCATCAGTGCCCGGCACCATCCACGGCAGAATGCCGACACCATCCGGGAATACCACCAGACATTCGGTGCTGCCTTCCCACAGTTTGCGGGTAATCACGTCGGTGTCGTTTTCCAGCACGTAGGTCAGGGCAATCAGGTTGGTGGCGTGGCAGTGCATAATCACACGGTCTTTTCCGCCAGTCGTTCTGATACGAACGCTGTGTGACTGGAAGTGTGATGCCAGTTCAGACGTTGGCACCGCTTCGTTCTCAAGCCCCCACAAAATGTGGTAGCCCGTACCGCGGTTGTCCACTTTCACCACGCCAATATTTGCTGCCGGATCCAATTGTACGTTGCGGAAGAATTTGCCAGAGCCCGTGACGATAAACGGCGTGTTCGCCAGTTCAGGCATCGGTTGGCTCAAAGCGATATAACGTGGAGCCGCGTGGAACTCAGCCTCGAATGGCGTGATGTCCGCCTCATCCAGACGCATGGTGATATTGCCACCGTTGCGCTCGTCCCAGCCCTTCAGCCAGGCATCGCTTGTTGCTTTGATCATGCCTTCTACAAACCAGGCGTTAAGGATGTTCTGCATAGTCTTGTGTTCCTGTTTTATTCTGGCGGATGGCGCTAACGCTTATCCGCCCTACGTTTTGTCATGAGTTGTAGGTTGGATAAGCGAAGCGTCATCCACCATTGAGTGGTCAGCCGCGTTTGCTCAACACGTCTTGTTCATATGTCCGCACAGTTTTCAGCCACTGGGCGTCAACCGGCGTGTCGTTACGCTGGCAATACATTTCCCAAACCGCTGCCCACGGCAGTGATTTTTGTTCTTCAAGCAGCGCCAGGCGCGCGGTGTAATCGCCTTCACGCTCAAGCTGGCGCAGCGTTTCTGTTGGTTCCAGCAATGCACGCAGCAACGCTTTCTTCATATTGCGGGTGCCGATAACCCAGGCAGCGACACGGTTAATGGAGGCGTCGAAGAAATCCAGCCCGATGTGGACGCGGTCGAACAGGTCGTGGCGGATAATTTCGCTGGCGATAGCTTGTGTTTCGTCATCCAACAGCACCACGTGGTCGCTGTCCCAACGGACCGGGCGGCTCACGTGCAACAGCAGGCGCGGCACATACAGCATCGCACTGGAAATTTTGTCGGAGATAACTTCGGTCGGATGGAAGTGCCCTGCATCCAGACACAGCGCCGTCTGGCGGCTGGTGGCGTAACCGAAATAGAATTCGTTGGAGCCGACGGTGTAGCTTTCTGCGCCAATCCCGAACAGCTTGCTTTCCACCGCGTCGATATGGTGTTGCGGGTCGAGTTTTTCGCTCATCGCTTCATCGAGAGCTGCGACCAGACGCTGGCGCGGGGCGAGTCTGTCCACCGTGATGTCTTTCATGCCATCCGGGATCCAGATGTTCATCACTGACGGGGTGCCCAGTTGCTCACCAAAGTACGCCGATACTCTACGGCTGGCTTTAACGTGATCAATCCAGAACTGGCGGATTTCATCGTCAGCATGGGACAGCGTGAAACCGTCAGCGCTGAGTCGGTGCGAGAAGCACGACGGGTTGAAATCCAGCCCTAATTTGTTGGCTTTCGCCCACTCAACCCAGTTTTTAAAATGTTCTGGTTTGATTTTGTCGCGGGAAACAGGCTTCTCTGATTCCAGATAAATAGCATGAAGATTCAGGCGTTTTGGGCCTGGAATTAACGATAATGCGCGTTCCAGGTCGGTACGTAATTCCTGAGCGTTGCGTGCTTTACCAGGGTAGTTACCCGTCGCCTGAATCCCACCGCTCAATGCGCCTTCTGGGTTTTCAAAGCCCGCAACGTCATCGCCCTGCCAGCAGTGCATAGAAACCGGCAAGCGGTCGAGCTGTTGCAGTGCGGATTCAACATCAACACCGACAGCAGCAAAGCGCTGTTTTGCCAGTTCCCAGGCTGTTTCGAGAGAGGTGGTCATGCGCAAAACTCCTTACGTGTTTGAGTATTCAGCGGAAACTGCTCGATGTACCGGGCAATGTCACTGTCTGTTTGGGGGATAAAAGTTTTCAGTTCGTAGCTGGCTGCGACAATTTTGCGGACGTCATCAACATCGGTGATTTCATCCAGCGCCATTAACTGGCAGCCAATATTGCCAAGTGTTGAAGCTTCAATGGGACCGGCAAGCACCGGGATGCCGCAGGCATCGGCACAAAGCTGGTTGAGTAATGTGTTCTGGCTACCGCCGCCCACAATATGCAGGCAGCTGAATGGGCGACCGCGAACGGTGGCCAGTTCCTGAAGGGTTTTGGCATACAGCAACGCCAGACTGTCGAAAATACAGCGCGCCAGTTCATTGTCAGTGAACGGAACCGGCTGATTGCTTTCGCGACATGCCGCCTGAATCTCACGGCTCATGCTTTCAGGATTAATAAAACGATCGTCGTTTGGATTGATGACAAATTTGCAGGCGGCTGTCTGTCGAGTGCGATCGATAAGATCCGCAAGATCGGTAATGCCCAACTCTTTAGTGACGCGCTGCAACAACCACAGCCCCATAATATTTTTCAGGACCCGGTAGCGCCCTTCCGCACCACCTTCGTTGGTGATGTTGGCAGCCAATGCTTCGCTGGTGGCATACGGTGTTTTGCTCTCAAAACCCATGAGCGACCAGGTGCCGGAAGAGAGATAAGCAGCATCTTTATCTTTAAGCGGTGCGCCGATGACAGCGCTGGCGGTGTCATGTGTCGCAACCGAAACCACCGGGATTTTGTTGCCTTCGCGGCAAACCCACTGGCCAATGACATTGCCCGGATGCGTCGGTGTACCGAACCATTTGTGCGGCACGCCAGCCCAATCCAGCAGCGTTTCATCCCAGTTGTCGCTGTTGATATTCACCAGTTGTGTGGTCGTGGCGTTGGTGTATTCCCAGTTCAGTGCACCCGTCAGGCGGTAGCAAAAATAATCCGGGATCAGCAGCGCATGTTCGACGTTATCGATCAATTCTGGCTGCTGTTCCACCAGCGCACGCAATTGATAAAGCGTGTTGAAAGGCATGAACTGGATGCCAGTGCGACGGTAAATTTCGTCACGACCAAGCTGGTTAAAAGCGGTGTCCATCACGCCGTCGGTGCGGCTGTCGCGATAGGAAACAGGCTGGCCGACGCGATGACCTTCGCCGTCAATTAGCACGTAATCGACACCCCAGGTGTCGATTCCAATACTGTCGATGGCAATACCTTCGTCGCAGGCTTTTTGCAGGCCGGTACGGATTTCCAGCTCCAGCGCGTCTACGTCCCAGACAGTGGAGCCGTCGACCTGTTTTAAGCAGTTGGTGAAGCGATGAATTTCTCGCAAACAAATGCTGCGGGTATCACGTTCAAAGCGTGCCAGCATGACACGGCCGCTTGATGCGCCCAGGTCTACCGCAACACTATGGCGTAGAGTCATTTTGGGGTCCTTACTAAATTAATTGACCCCACTCTAAAAAGTAACGCAGTCGCTCACCTTCTCGTTACTGACAGTACAAATCCGCCGCTGGCAAAGAAGCAAAGGTGAACGTGAGTCATGTCACAGATTTATGTTTACACCCTTTATTCATTAGCTTGTGATGCTCGCCGCATTTCCTGATAATTCCCATCCATTCTTAAAAAACGAGCAAGTTTTAACTGATTTCGTGTCGAAACTTTAAGGTACAGATGAGAATCGTTATCTACTATCAGGCAATGTTAAAAAAGCTTGGGGGTAATGATGATGACGGTATTACATGGTTTTGACTTTTTCCCATCAGGGCATGCATCGGTGGCGATTGAGCCGCGTTTACCCCAGGCAGCTTTCCCTGAACATCATCATGACTTTTGTGAAATTGTCATTGTTGAGCACGGTACTGGAACACACGTTTTTAACGGTCAACCGTATACATTAAGTGGAGGTTCAGTCTGCTTTGTGCGCGATCATGACCGTCACTTGTATGAACACACCGAAAATCTCTGTCTGACCAATATTCTTTATCGCGCACCGGACGCATTTTGCTTTTTATCCGGGCTGGATAAATTATTGCCCCAGGAGCAGGATGGCCATTACCCATCGCACTGGCGCGTGAATCAGCCCGTTTTGCAGCAGGTTCGTGGCCTGATTGAGCAGTTTGAGAACATTGGCGAAGCGGCGGATACCCATTCCATAGCCAATCGTGAAATTCTGTTTATGCAGTTGCTGGTGCTGCTGCGTAAAGGCAGCATGATGGAAGGTGCCACTAACTCTGAAGGGCGATTAAATCAACTGATGGCATGGCTTGAAGATCACTTCGTTGAGGATATTTGTTGGGAGGAGTTAGCCGGGCAATTCACGCTATCTCTGCGCACCTTACATCGCCAGCTTAAACAGCAAACCGGCATGACGCCCCAGCGTTATCTCAACCGTTTACGGCTGATGAAAGCCCGCCACCTGTTACGTCACGGAGACGAAAGCGTCACAAACATCGCCTTCCAATGCGGTTTTGGCGACAGCAATCATTTCTCAACGCTTTTTAAACGTGAATTTTCCTGGTCACCACGTGAAATTCGCCAGGGGCGAGATACTCAACTTCAGTAATCGCGAAGGCAATCACCGTTTTTTTAACCAAAAAAGCCAATACTTGCCCGTTAGTTTGTCGGATGACACTGCGCTTATCCGACCTACGATGCTGGTTTTGTAGGGTGGATAAGCACAGCGTCATCCACCGTTTAGATTTCGGTTTTTGAGGCATCACGGTGGCGGGTCATTTAATTCTCAAGAAAGCAGATTTCTTTGTCACTTCCGCGCAACCCGTGGCGGTGGCAGACCGCTATCCGCAAAATGTCTTTGCTGAACACACACACGATTTCTGTGAACTGGTGCTGGTGTGGCGTGGCAACGGCTTGCACATCCTTAACGACCGCCCTTATCGCATCACCTGTGGTGACCTGTTTTATATCCGCGCGGAAGACCGCCATAGTTATGAGTCGGTTAACGGATTAGTTCTGCATAACATTATCTATTGTCCTGAACGGCTCAAACTCAACGTCGACTGGAACGATTTGTTGCATAGCGCGCGGACGGTGGGGAAAGATCCGCGCTGGCGGCTAAGCAGCCACGGTATGACACAAGCACGGCAAATAATTGGTCAGTTGGAACACGAAAGTGTCAAAACAGACGCGCTGTCGGTGTGTTTGACCGAGAGCTTGTTTTTGCAGTTGTGCATTTTGCTGCATCGCCATCGTTATCAGTCTCAGGATGATAACGGACCCAACAGCAGTGAAACTCTCGATTTATTGATGGCAGCACTGGGGAAAAGCCTCGATTCTTCCTTTGAGCTTGCGCAGTTCTGCCAGCAGCATCAGGTGACAGAGCGCAATTTACGACAGCTTTTCCGTCAGCAAACCGGCATGAGTATCAGCCAGTATTTACGCCAGCTGCGCATTTGCCAGGCACAGGATTTATTGCGTCATAGTGATTTGTTGATTGGTGATATCGCCACGCGTTGCGGCTTTGAGGACAGTAACTATTTTTCGGTGGTGTTTCTAAAAGAGACCGGGATGACGCCACGGGTATGGCGTCTCCGTTATACTATTGAAACGTAATTAATTTGCCATGCCCAGGCCGACAATATTTGCAGCAATAATTATCACCACACAACCCACGCTCAGTACCCCAACAGGACGTCTCCCTGCTGATTTCCACTCTTTCATAATCAAGCCAACCAACCCGCCACACAGCACGTAGAAACTCATGTGCAACATCCAGCTCATATAGTCGTATTGTGCAGGAATTTTGGCGTGGCCCCAGGCGTAGAAAAAGAATTGCAGATACCACATCAAACCTGCGAGTGCGGCAAATAACACATTGCTGATAATGAGTGGTTTTGCCAGTGAGAAGTCGGCTTTGATCGACAAGTCTTTCATCCTGGCCAGACGAATGAAGCAGAAGCCAAGGTTAATCAGCGCACCGCCTCCCATTATCACTACATAACTTGGCAATGCCACATACAACGGGTCCACACCCAGTGCAGCTGCAGCATCATGCATCGGTTTTGCGGCGTCCATCGCAAAAGACATGCCTGCCGAGAAGATGCCGCACATCACAGCCAGAATCAGCCCTTTTTTAAGGTTGAACTCTTCGGCCTTGATACCCATTTTGCGTTCTTTCAACTGTCCCGCACGGGTAACAATCGCCACCCCTACCAGCGCAACTAACACCCCCAACAGCGTCATGCGTCCACCTGGTGTGCCAATCAGCACATCAAATTTTCCGGCAATTATCGGCGTCATTAAGGTCCCGACAATCAGCGTGATGCCAATCGCGATACCGATGCCCATCGACATGCCGAGATAACGCATCGTCAAGCCATAGTTAATATTCCCTATTCCCCACATCGCGCCAAACAAAAATACCGGCAGTAATGTCGAAGCGTTAAACGAACCGAAGTAAGCCCAAAAATCAGGAAGTAATACGTAACTCACCGTCCACGGCAAAACTATCCATGAAACGAAGCCACCAACCGCCCACATTGTTTCCCATGACCAACGTTCTACTTTTTTAAAAGGGGCGTAAAAACAGGCTGCACTCGCGGCACCCACAAGATGCCAGATTATCCCCATTGTTATTGCATTACTCATTATCCATATCCCTCTGTTTTAACTAAATAACTCCGAGGTGACAGCTGGCTACCCCATTGCCACTGAGTCTAAGGATTGAGCAACTGGCTAACCTTCCATGTGCTGCCGTGGCAGGGGGAAACCTGGCAAAATTGAGGGGGTACGATTGATGGCGCTCACAGTTTTTTATAACCGACGCCCATCGTTTTTCGGACTAACAGATTTTTGAGGTCTGTAGGCCAAGCAACCAGGCGAGCTTTTCCAGCACTGCACCCTGATGCCCAAGGCCAATAGCACAGTGGTGAGCAGGGCCACCTGTACTCCATTGCGTGGTGAAATCACGCGCCGACAGAGGGAAGCGATAACGGCTATTGGTGTTGCCAATATCCAGCACCTCGCCGACAACGGCCTCTCCTTCGGCATACTGCAAGCGCACACTGTTTTGCGCGTCTTCAATAATCGACAGGAAAGTTACGGGGCCAGTTTTCACCGTCATTTGAATTGAGACGCCTTTGCCTGGTTTGCCATGATAAACCGGCAGTGGCACCAGTCGCACATTCCCTTCAGCCATCAACGGATGCGCTGGGCCATCATGCCCCCACAGCACCACGTCATCAGCAAATTCAATGCCATATGGCTCTGAAAATGAGCCTCCCGCGCCAAGCAGTTGCTGGATTTTCATCGCCAGCACATTTTTGATTTCATATTCCCCGGCGATGGGAATACCCTTGCTCGTCAGAAGCGTGTTACCGAGAATAATTGAGGTAATGATATTTTCGCAGGCGTTGCCGTTGCGCCCTTCGTAGTAATACGCCAGTGCACCAAGCTGATTGTTTTCAACGAGTTTATCCATGGCACAGGCGGTCTGAACGGCCCGTTCTACTTCGGCTTTTTCACAGGCAGGGTCGATTTGCAGGGTGGCTTCCACTTCTTGCCATTTTTCCATGCTGGCAGATGGCGTAACCTGCTCGCGATATTCAGCCAGCTCGCACATTTCCAACGGCTTGAAACGCACACCGAGTCTGGCGCTCAGGTTGGTCATATTGCTGTAAACGTCCACCATACCGTTGTAGTAATGCCCCAGAACACCCACCTGGCAGGCCGCTAACCCCTTTTGTACTTCCAGCGCTTGCAGCCACTGTTCCGTTTGTTGCCAGACATAATCATCGCCATGCAAAGCACCAACAATCAGCTGGTAGCGAATCCCCGCACGATTGAACACGTTCGCCAGTTCCGGTGCGCTACATGCCTGGCAATGTGCCAGCCATTCGCCGGTGCGTTCGCCTCGATCGGCCATGTGACGAATTTTCTCGTACGGCAAACCTAACTCAGGTTGTAATGCGAGGATAATTAGCGGTTTGTTGATTTTCTGTACCAGCGGCAGAACTGTGGAACTCAGGGCATAAGTGCTGATGTATAGCACGATAGCATCGACCGGCTGGCTTTGAAGTTGCGTGGCAAAGTGATCGGCTTTGACAACGCTATCAATCAGGCCGCCATTGAAAACCGATGCATTACACTCACCAAGGCGCTGGTCAATTTGCTGCAGATAGCCAGTCAGACGCTGTTCAAGGCCAGCAAACTGCGGCCAGTAGGTATCAAGGCCGATACCGAAAAGGGCGACGTTAAGCGACATAATCATGCTCCAGGCAGAAAAGAAGCGCCGACTATCGCCTTATTTGAACCAGACTGCCTTTGTAGCAGTGCCAGTTTATGTCGCAGGTGGCAAAAAACGATTTATCTACCTGACATTGTTCACATTATCGCCATTATAAAGAAAAGCTATAACCTTATAAAAACTACGGCATTGATAATCATTTTCAATATCATTTAATTAACTATAATGAACCAACTGATTACGCGGCGTTAACAGATATGCGCCAGTTGATACTTTACCCCTTCAAGGAGTTAAGAATATGAGCTATACCCTGCCATCCCTGCCTTACGCTTATGACGCCCTGGAACCTCATTTCGACAAAGAAACGATGGAAATCCATCACAGCAAACACCACCAGGCGTATGTGAATAACGCGAATGCAGCGCTGGAATCTCTGCCAGAGTTCGCAAGCCTGCCAGTTGAAGAGCTGATCACCAAACTGGATCAACTGCCAGCTGACAAAAAAACCGTTCTGCGCAACAACGCGGGCGGACACGCTAACCACAGCTTCTTCTGGAAAGGCCTGAAAACTGGCACTACTCTGCAAGGTGACCTGAAAGCTGCCATCGAGCGTGATTTCGGTAGCATTGATGCTTTCAAAGCTGAATTCGAGAAAGCAGCAGCCACACGTTTCGGCTCTGGCTGGGCGTGGCTGGTTCTTAAAGGCGACAAACTGGCTGTGGTTTCTACCGCAAACCAGGATAGCCCGCTGATGGGTGAAGCCGTTTCTGGCGTATCCGGTTTCCCAATCGTGGGTCTGGATGTGTGGGAACACGCTTACTACCTGAAATTCCAAAACCGTCGCCCTGACTACATCAAAGCATTCTGGGATGTAGTGAACTGGGACGAAGCAGCAGCGCGTTTTGCCGCTAAAAAATAAGTTGCAATGCAACTGCGCAGAGGCGAGCCTGATGGCTCGCTTTTTTTATATCTGTAGTCAGGCCACAGGGAGGAGCAGATGCACTATCCACTTAACGTTTATATTGGAAAAGTTCGTGAATATGCAGGCAGCAGGCCGAGCGCTATCGCCAAATATCAGGTCGATGGTGAGCTAAAACTCACTGAATCTGGTCTGGAAGGTGATCAGCAGGCTGAAAAAATCATTCACGGCGGGCCGGATCGTGCGCTGTGCCACTATCCTCGTGAGCATTACCTTCACTGGGCACGGGAATTTCCGGAGCAGGCCGATCTGTTTACCGCTCCCGCGTTCGGTGAAAACTTATCAACTCACGGGCTGACAGAACACGATGTCTATATCGGTGATATTTTTCGCTGGGACAACGCGCTGATTCAGGTCACGCAACCACGTTCACCGTGCTTCAAGCTGAACTATCATTTCGGTATCAGTGATATGGCCTCATTGATGCAGAAGACCGGGCGTATCGGCTGGTTATATCGTGTGGTGATGGCAGGTAATGTTTCGACGCAATCGCCGCTGGAGTTAGTTTCTCGCGTAAGCGATGTGTCGGTGGCAGAAGCGATCGCTATCGCCTGGCATATGCCGTTTGACGACGAGCAGTATCATCGCTTGCTCAGTGCTGCGGGGCTGTCGGTGAGCTGGACGCGCACCATGCAGAAACGGCGGATTTCGGGTAAGGTTGAGGATAATTCCCGACGCCTGATTGGGAAGTAAAGTATTTAAAAGGTATTCAACAAGTGAAGATTATTTATTGCCTTGTTGAATACCAAATCCATAAGCATCGCTCGCTCCTGTGAAAACATCTCCAGAATATCCCCCATCTAAGGATATAGATCCTGAGATTGGTTCATAATGGCTTGTTAGATATCGGCGTCAGCGAGCGTGGCGGTCTACGGATAAGGGATTATTTGCCGTTACCGATAAACAAAACCGTGCAGCAGACAAAAGAGAGCTGATGTGAGTTGAATGTGAAAAACGAACCTTTAGGGGTTCGTTTTTATGATAGTGGTAGATTAAGGATATTTACACTCTGCGTCAGACTTATAAGTATCCTCTTGATCCAGCGGGGAGGGATATTTTTTGATGTATTCAGTTGCCATTTTTTTTGCTAATACAAGTTCTTCTGGTGTTAATTTTTTCACCAGCTCTTCTGATGATTTATTTGCATCTGCTTGGCCATTTGAATATGCAGTTTTATACCAGGCATAAGCTTTGACAACATCATATGGTAGTGTGTCTCCACCGCTTGAATATAATTCCCCTACATTATTTTGGGCTATAGCATATCCTTGACAGGCAGATGCCTTAAATAATGAAGCAGCCTTTGCTTTGTCTAAAGAAAGATTTCCTAATCCTTGTTCATAAAACCAAGCGAGTGCATTCCGAGCTTTCATCGATCCCAATTCGACGGCTTGTTGATACCATTCGACAGCTTTGATATTATCTTGAATGACACTAATGCCTGATTTATACATATATCCGATATTGGTCATTGCAATAGTATTATTTTTCTCAGCTGCTTTTTCAAATAAATATTTAGCTTTGCCATAGTCTTTGGCTATTCCTTGCCCATTAAAAAACATCATACCAAGATTTACTTGTGCATTTGCATCACCTTGCGCTGCTGCTTTTTGATACCAATATATTGCTTGTCGAAGGTCTTTAGTGACACCGCTACCATTAACATAAGCCATCCCAAGATTAAATTGTGCATTTGCATAGCCTTGATTTGCTGCTTTGCTATACCAATGCACTGCCTGACCATTATTCCTTTCTATACAGTTGTGATATTGATATAAAATACCAAAATCATTTTGGGCCTCTGCATTACCTTGTTTAGCTGCTTTTTTTACTTGGTTAATAACACTACAAAGGTCATTTTTTTTGACTTTTTTGATAGCATTAACTTTTTTATATTTATGAAACAATGATTGATGTGTATAAACCCCTAATGATGTTACTGTTGCAATGGTTATAATAATAAGAAAACCTAAATAATTTTTTCTCATTGATATATTCTCAATAATAAATAATTGTAATGTTTTTTGATCATATGGTGCCATAATTGTTTATAGATTTAACATTTTCATTAGAAGATTAAATGAAGTTAGAGTTATATTATTTTTGTGTTTCTGAAAATGACTATCAAAAGAAGTAAAGCATTCCTTTCTTGTTAACTAACCATAATTTTTGGTTTGATAGTCTTTCACTTCCTTTTTTTGGGCCGCGTATCCCAATTGTTAATTTTATAAATAACTGATAATAACCAGCAAGCGGTGCCATAAATACTAGCTTTAATTGAATATCCCTTGAAATCAAATGGAAGATTAGGCCATTCTTGGTATTGTGTAAAATAAACCACTCTCACAATAATTCCGCCACTAAAACATATTAAAAATAGCGCGATGAAAAAATACACATAAAGGCTAAGAAAAACGATGATATTTTTCCTCATTTTTCGTTTCCTGCGTTATATATGGTTTCGGTGTCATCTCCTATTGTCTCGTAAGTCATGCTTCCAATAAAGTTTATTATAGGATCTGGTATGAAATTAGGAGCAATAGCTCCCACAACTTCACTGGCTATAGTACCAAGCCCTGCACCTCCTACAGCTCCTGGATTATCCCCTTTGTTAAGATATGTAGTCCCCATAGCAAGCAATGTATTTTGAATGAGCCCTCTCCCTGGCGCTAAAGCGCTGGTTAGTGCCGCCCAAGATGCATCTGCATAGTTAAAATCTTCTCCTTTATTTATCTGATATGTGGTGTTAGCTCCACAGCCTATAAATGAGCTCACGAACATTTTTGTGACCGATGCAGCTGGCCCAAATATTGCTGTAAGAGCAAGGAACGGTGTATCAATCGACCATGCTTTTAGATATTCAGAACCTGGAGTCCATGCACCTAGTGTTGATGATATATTTCCAATTGCTGTTGTAGCCTCCCCCTGTGGTAAATATGTACCGGCAGATTGTACTGCCGTGCCAATATTGGTCATTCCTGTTCCAAAATTTATTAAACCCAAAGGATCTAACGACTGAATAGGATCTAACGGATAAGTATATGGATTCCACCCTCCCGCCAACCCAATCGGATCCTGACTGATATACCTTCCCTGAGCCGGGTCGTAATAACGGTGCCGGTTATAATGCAGCCCCGATTCTTCATCGATCTGCTGGCCCTGCATTCTCAGTGGCTGAT
>NZ_JBAVHX010000006.1:0-93145 GCF_049686335.1 Buttiauxella sp.
ATATGCCTGGCGGCACTAGCGCGGTGGTCCCACCTGACCCCATGCCGAACTCAGAAGTGAAACGCCGTAGCGCCGATGGTAGTGTGGGGTCTCCCCATGCGAGAGTAGGGAACTGCCAGGCTCCAAATTAAAGCGTGCTGATATGGCTCAGTTGGTAGAGCGCACCCTTGGTAAGGGTGAGGTCCCCAGTTCGACTCTGGGTATCAGCACCAGTTTTTAGGTTAAAGTTCGGCGCTAGATAAAGAATTTGCCTGGCGGCAGTAGCGCGGTGGTCCCACCTGAACCCATGCCGAACTCAGAAGTGAAACGCCGTAGCGCCGATGGTAGTGTGGGGTCTCCCCATGCGAGAGTAGGGAACTGCCAGGCTCCAAATAAACAAACAAGCCTCATGCGAAAGCATGGGGCTTTTTGTTTTGGAACTTCGTAAGAAATAAAAGCCACTTTCGTGGCTCTTATCTTTATATATCAATGAATAACCTGAGACAGAAACGCACGAGTACGTTCTGACTTTGGATGAGCAAAGAACTCATTTGGCGGAGCCTGCTCAACAATTTCCCCTCTATCCATGAAGATCACTCTATCTGCTACCGTTCGTGCAAAGCCCATTTCATGTGTGACACACAGCATCGTCATACCTGATTCTGCCAGGCCAATCATCGTATCCAACACTTCTTTAACCATCTCCGGATCCAGTGCTGACGTTGGTTCATCAAACAGCATGATCTTTGGTTTCATACATAATGATCGAGCAATTGCCACACGCTGCTGCTGTCCACCAGATATTTGTCCGGGAAATTTATGCGCATGCTCAGCAATTCGTACTCTTTCCAGATAATGCATTGCCAGCGCTTCAGCTTCTTTCTTGGGCATTTTGCGCACCCAGATTGGAGCCAGCGTACAGTTCTGCAACACGGTCAGATGCGGGAAAAGGTTAAAATGCTGGAATACCATTCCGACTTCGGTGCGAACCTTCTCAATATTACGTAAATCATCATTCAGCTCCGTCCCATCTACGACAATTCGGCCTTGCTGATGCTCTTCCAGATGATTAATACAACGTATGGTTGTGGATTTACCTGAGCCGGAAGGGCCGCACAGAACAATGCGTTCACCCTGTTGTACCTTCAGATTGATATCTTTAAGCACGTGAAACTGCCCGTACCATTTATTGACATTCTCCAGCATGATCATCGCATCAGCGGGGTGCATAGAAATTTGACTCATTTATTCATCCTCAGTGCGGTGTTCGTCCGGTGTTAAAACGTTTTTCAAGATGCTGGCTATAGCGCGACATACTGAAGCAGAAAATCCAATAGATGAGAGCGGCAAAGACATAGCCTTCGGTCGACATGCCAAGCCATGCGGGATCAACCGTGGCTTGCTGTACGCTGCTGAAAAGATCAAACAGACCGATAATGATCACCAGACTGGTGTCTTTAAACAGCGCGATGATGGTATTGACCAGACCTGGGATCACCATTTTCAGCGCCTGAGGTAAGATAACCAGCCCTTGTGTTTTCCAGTAACCGAGCGCCAGAGATTCCGCAGCTTCATATTGCCCTTTAGGCAAAGCCTGTAAGCCCCCGCGGACCACCTCAGCAACATAAGCTGACTGGAACAGGATAACCCCGACGAGTGCGCGGATTAACTTATCGATGCTTGTTCCTTCCGAAAGAAACAGCGGCAACATGACGGATGACATGAACAATACAGTGATGAGAGGTACACCGCGCCAGAACTCGATAAATACCACCGACAAAATTCTGACCACCGGCATGCTCGATCGACGACCTAATGCCAGTAAGATCCCCAAAGGTAAGGCACCCGCGATCCCCACGGAAGCGATGATCAACGTTAACGTCAACCCGCCCCACTGACGTGTTTCGACACGTTCAAGCCCCAAAAATCCACCGTACAGCAGAGCCCAAACAACCAATGGATAGATGACGGCCCACGCCGCAATATATCGTCCACGTTTTGGCATGGCATTCCAGAACATGGGAATGATCGACGCCAGGCCAATAATCAATGCAAGATTAATGCGCCAACGCTGGTCATGTGGATACAAGCCATACATAAATTGCCCGAACCGTGCATGGATAAACACCCAACAAGCACCTTCTTTAGTGCAGTCGGCACGGGTCTCACCAAACCAGTTTGCCTGGAAAATCGTCCAGTTTAATAATGGCGGGATAAGCTCCCACATCATCCACAAACAGAAAATAGTCAGTAAGCTATTAGACCAACTGGAAAAGAGATTTTTACGAGCCCACTGTACGGCCCCTAAACGAACAACCGTTGGGCGCGTGTGATGTGACATCAATGCTTTTGTCATCGTAATTCCTTAGCGCTCGATCAGGGCAATTCGCCGGTTATAGATATTCATCAATAGCGAAATAGTCAGGCTGATAATCAGATACACCGACATCGTTATCGCAATAGTTTCAATCGCTTGCCCCGTCTGATTGAGCACTGTCCCTGCGAACAACGACACCATATCCGGGTAACCAATAGCGGCTGCCAGCGATGAGTTCTTAACGATATTGAGATACTGGCTAGTCAGTGGTGGAATGATTACGCGCATGGCCTGTGGAATGATGACCTGACGCAGTGTGACCGGGTTCGGTATCCCTAACGAACGTGCCGCTTCATGTTGGCCGTAAGGCACAGACTGGATACCCGCACGGATGATTTCAGCAATGAAAGCTGAGGTATAAACCGATAACGCGAGGGTTAATGCCGCCAGTTCAGGGATCAGAACCATCCCGCCACGGAAGTTAAAACCACGCAACGCAGGAATATCCCAGTGCAGTGCAGCACCGAAAATCCACTGAGCGAGCATCGGCAATAATATCAGCAGCCCTAACGCATAAGGCCAGGTGCGACGCAATTGCCCGGTTTTGATCTGATGCATTTTGTTATAACGATACAAACCTGCTGATGCGATAAGTGCCACCGCAATAGCGGCAATAAATGCCAGTGCACCTTCGCCAATTTGCGGCGACGGGATATAAAGCCCGCGATTACTCAGAAAGAGAAGATCAAAAGCACTGACCGCCTGGCGCGGGCCTGGCAAGTTACGCAGTACGGCAAAATACCAAAAGAAGATTTGTAATAAGGGTGGGATATTGCGGAAAGTCTCAATATAAAAAGTAGACAGCTTGCGCAGTAGCCAGTTATCAGAAAGGCGAGCCAGCCCGAGAAAAAAGCCAAGAAATGAAGCAAATACGATACACAACGCTGAAACCAATAAAGTATTCAGCAGGCCAACAATAAACACCCGTCCATAAGTATCACCCTGTTCATAATCAATAAGATGCTGAACGATACCGAAGCCGGCGCTACGGTCAAGGAATGCAAAACCTGAGGTAATTCCACGATTGCTAAGGTTAGTGACGGTGTTGTGTATCAGGTAAATAGCGATGCCGACAACCACGACGACAGCAATAATCTGAAACAGCCAGGCACGAACCGCTGGGTTAGAAAAGGAGATATCACCTTTTACGATTGGGCGGCGATGGGACATAAGCGAACCTCAGTGACATAAACACAAACTTTGGGCACTACTGTGGTAGTGCCCATTTCTGACGTCTCGCTTAGCGAACCGGTGGTGCGTACTGAATACCACCTTTATTCCACAGGTTGTTTTGTCCGCGCTTAATTTTCAGCGGGCTTTCAGAACCGACGTTATGTTCGAAAATCTCAGCGTAGTTACCGACTTGTTTGACGATGTTGTACGCCCATTTGTTGTCGAGTTTTAGATCCTTACCAAAATCACCTTCTTTACCTAACAGGTGCGCCATATCTGGCGTTGTTGGGTTAGCGGCCATCTGGTCAACATTTTTGGAATCCACACCCATCTCTTCGGCGTTAAGCATAGCGAACAGAGTCCAGCGCACGATGGAGAACCAGTCTTCATCGCCACGACGGACGACGGGTCCTAAAGGTTCTTTTGAAATAACTTCAGGAAGGACAATCCACTCGCCAGGTGTGCTTAATTTGATACGCAGCGCGTAGAGTTGAGACTGATCAGAAGCCAGGGTATCGCAGCGGCCTGATTCCAGCGCTTTAGCTGACTCATCAGAACGGTCGAAAGTCACAGGGGTGTACTTCATGTTATTTGCTTTGAAGTAGTCAGCAACGTTGAGTTCTGTATCCGTCCCTGCCTGAATACAAACAGTTGCGCCATCCAGTTCCTTCGCACTTTTCAAATCTGCTTTGTTGTGGGTCAGGAAGCCGATACCGTCGTAATAAGTGACCCCCGTAAACGACATGCCCATGCCTGCATCACGGGAGGAAGTCCAGGTGGTATTGCGGGATAAAATGTCTACTTCACCGGATTGCAGAGCGGTGAAACGCTCTTTCGCCGTCAGTGGGGTGTATTTCACTTTCGAGGCATCGCCAAATACCGCAGCGGCAACGCCACGGCAAACATCCACATCAATACCGGTAAATTTACCGTTTGCATCGGCATAAGAAAAACCTGGCAAGCCGTCGCTTATTCCGCATTGCACAAAGCCTTTCTTTTTTACCGCTTCAAACGTGGTACCAGCATGAGCCTGACTGACAACCGCGAATAATGCACCGGCTGCGACCAGAGTGGAGATCAATGTCTTTTTCATAATGCATCCTGTGTGGCGAAATTATCGTTATAAGTATTGGCGTCCGGATGGCGCCGTTTTTCCTGTCTGTGGCATCTGCCAGTCTGGATATAGCAAAGGGAGTGCCAAGATTGCGATCGAGGGTATGCGTGTACCGCTCGACGCAGTAAGCAGAGTGTAGACAGTAAAAATTACTCTCAGCGCCCTGTAACGGTGCAAAACTGAAACCTACGCCACATTTCAGCGCAAAAAAGTTTCAGATTCTGATCATATGAAAAGAAGTAATTTCAGGAGTTAACATTAGCGTGAGTACTATTAATGCTGGACTGTGAGAACAATCACGACTTCTGCTGCAATAAAACAAAACTGAAGAGAACTGAGTGATTTGTTTCACGCTCAAAATAGTTTGCGGGAGAAGAACTCAAATTCAAAAGGCGGGGGATTGCGACGATTTGCACTTTAATAATGCAAAGGCTGTGTTCGAGATTTCCAAAAAAAAGCGCGCCCTTATTCAGGCGCGCTTTTTCAAATGACTGCCTTAACTTACTTTGTTAAAGCAACGATACCCAGAGTTAAACCAGCAATCGCTGCTGCACCACCGGCGATAGCACCTGCCGTTTCCCAGTTATCCTGCGTTGTCCCTTTCATGCAGGTGTTGGTGTGCACCAAACGTCCCTGGTCGTCATAGACCGGCACACAAGGTGAGTTGGTTGCACAACCCGCGAGAAGCGTAGAAAGCAACGCTGCGGCAATTAGCTTTTTCATTTGGAACCTCATTAACCCAAACCCCGTCCAGGGATAACTTGTGCGCTAAGGCTACAGAGTTATCTAAAAACCCGGTCCGGAGTGAATGTGGTGATTTTATCACCGTCATAAGCCTGGCGAGGAGCAGGGAATAATTGCAATTCATGTGCTGTGTAAACAAAGTGGAGAAAAGCGTCGAGGGCAAAAGTTAATCAAAAGATTCAGAATTACTGAAGTTTCCCGCAGTAAAGAAGCAAACCATTGTTTCCTGAGGTTAAATAATAATCATAGTTATCATTTTCCAACCAGGCGATGAGAGGGTAAGGAGTTGTCGTAATGTACTAACTATACAGAGGTATTTGTGAAAGCAAGGGCGCTGGGCTCCTCAAAAATGTCTCATGACTTGTTGCGGCCAAAATGCCTACAAATGAATAAAACAATTTCCCTTAAGTTTTTTAACAAAAACCTTTCAAAATACCCATAATTGATAGCTTTAAACGATTAGGATAATTCTTATGTATACGGTATTTTTCCGATAATTTGAAAAAATATATGTAGATTTTAAATTATTAAAGGGATGTCTAATTTAAGGATGATTTACATAAGTGACAATCTATAAGTTTATTATTTTCAATCTACCAAATTAGGTAGGTGATATTTAATTTCTTTTATTGCCCGCAAATTATTCCTGCCAGTTAGTACTTAACCTCTCTTTAAACTAAATCCCTCTGTAACAAGAGTCGACTCAGCTTGTTAGCGCATTGGTTGCTGTAAACCAGGGGCGGTAGCATGTAAAAATGCATCGCACGTTGCCTCATCAAGACTAACGGTAAGAACGCATTCTCGGTATCGCATTTTTATTCGTTTGCACACTTGACCTCTATAGATATGCGGTTTTTCGTGCCATTGCCTGCAGCCATAAAGAAACAATTAATATCTTAGCCAAATAACGTTAGTGATAAGCACAATATAGATTTCACGCCTAAAGTTTCGACCCCATGGAAAATAATAACAGATGAATTACTTAACCCGGATCGTGGCTATGTCGCTAGCTTTACAGCTTAGCGGCTGCGCCCATGAGCCAAAGAAGGTCGAAGCATCCCGACCTCTCGTGAATCCAACGGCGTCCACAGATCTGCAGGCCATGCCTGCCAATCTGCAATCAGCATTGAATACCCTCCCTCAAGGAGCCGCTCTCAGTACAGGCAGCAACAGCTTTATTCTGGGCCAGCGCTATGTTTCAGCACTAGGGAATGAATGTGTTGAGCTATTGCTCAACAATTATCAGGGTCATTCGCAAAGAAGCGCTGCATGTAAGAACGCAGAACAATGGTATCTGATACCTCAATTGGAACAGGCATCTGTCAGCAACCTCATTGCTGAATAATAGAATTGAAGGTATACGTTTTGAAGATAACGAAAATTCGTCAACTGAGTACTATTTTGCTACTCATCGGTGCTTCCTGTTCATTGATGGCTGCGCCCACACCGGACCAGGCACAAGCTGGCGGTCAAACATTTGGCTATAACCTTCCAGGCAATGCAGCGGACAATAATCGCCCTCAACTTGGCGGCCAGTCCACATTAAGTGGTCAGGCCAACACCAGTTCCACCACTGGCAGCTTCTCTCAGCAAAATCGGCAAGGCATGTTGCTACCCGGTGAAGCTGATGTGCATAAATTACTGCCACAATCAGAGGCGGGGCTGCCCCCACCTTACGGCGCAAACCTATTTGCCGGAGGATATGAAACAGAACGCAGCGATGGTTTGAATGACAATTACTTGATAGCGCCTGGTGATAAGCTGAATATCTGGATCTGGGGCGCCGTTAATTTCTCGAACGTTGTGACCGTCGACAATCAAGGCAACATTTTTATTCCTGATGTCGGTCCTATCAATGTGAAAAATGTCCCAGCCAGTCAAATTAATAATCTGGTGACCAGTAGAATTGGTGAGGTATTTACCAACAACGTCAATATTTACGTCAATCTGCTAACGACCACCCCGGTCAGCGTGTTTGTAACAGGCCCTGTAATCCGTCCTGGTCAGTACGCAGGACAATCCTCTGATAGCGTACTTTATTTCCTCAAACGGGCGGGTGGCATTGACTCAGAACGGGGTAGTTACCGTCAGATTAAAGTCTTACGCCAAAACCAGGTTATCCAGCAGATCGACCTGTACGAGTTTATGCAGCAAGGCAGAATGCCGAAACTCTCACTGAAAGATCAGGATGTGATTCTGGTCGAGCCACAGGGGCCGATGATCAATGTGGCGGGCAAGGTAAGAAATCCGTTCCGTTTTGAGTTAAAGCAACAAAATACTCCGGGCTCTGAGTTGGCTCGCTACGCACTCCCTCTTGCAAAGGTGAGCCACGTAGGAGTCATCGGTGATCGTTCCAACGGCCCATTCTCGATTTATCTCCCTTACAAAGATTTTGCCAATGTCCAACTCAAGGACGGAGACAAAGTCCTGTTTAACGATGATATGCATGCGCAGGTTTACGATGTGCAGGTCACTGGCAGTTATATGGGGCCATCTTATTTCACCGTTCGTAAACAGACAAAGTTGCACGATCTACTTAATCACATTCCCATCGATCCAAAACTTGCAGATTACCAATCTATTTACGTGATGCGAAAGAGCGTGGCGGCGAGACAAAAAGAGATGCTGGATGAATCGCTCAACCGGTTAGAGCGCAGTGTATTCACCGCGCCTGCCAGTTCGGACGGTGAAGCCTCCATCCGTGCTAAAGAAGCCGAACTGGTGATGCAGTTTGTGGATAAAGCCCGCAAAATCCAGCCTCTTGGAAAAGTTGTAGTGGCAGATAAAGGCATTATTGCCAACATTCAGCTGGAACAGGGAGACCAGATCGTTATCCCGAACAAGACCGACCTGATCCAGATTGGCGGGGAAGTCCTGATGCCACAAGCGGTGGTTTACAACGCTAATGCTGATCTTGATGACTATGTTGCCTGGGCGGGTGGTTTCACCGAACGTGCGGATGACAAACGTATCGCAGTAGTGCATGCCAATGGGCTGGTGGAGTTTAAAGGCCAGGGCAGTGTTCAGCCGGGAGATCAGATTCTGATCTTACCTAAGGTTGACAGTAAGACTATGCAGGCAGTTAAAGACATCACGCAAATTATCTATCAGATTGCCGTGGCTGCGAACGTAGCTATTAATTAATCCCCACAGACAGACTCGCCCAATGGTGAGTCTGTCGTTCGGTAATATGACTCAATGCATAAACCCATACTCAATCAAACACCACGCAGTTCCTTTCAGGTGCTGCGTGATGTCACGTTTGGCTTGCTGATCCGCGAGCTGAAAACCCGCTTTGGTAGTTATCGGCTGGGCTATGCCTGGGCTTTGCTTGATCCTTTGTTGATGATTAGCGTGTTTAGCCTGATTTTCGGCATGCGTGGCGGCCATAGTGGATTTGGTGGAGCTCCAGCCCCACTGTTTATTGCAGCCAGTTATTTACCTTTTCTCATCTTTCGAGATGTTGTGAACAAACTGCAATCAGCGGTCAGTTCTAATATGGGCTTATTCTGCTATCGGCAGGTTACGCCTTTCGCCACATTTATTGCCCGCTTTATCCTCGAAACCATGATTGGCATGGTAGTGGGTGGGATTCTGGTGATGGGGCTACTTTGGTTTGGTTTTGATGCCATCCCTGCGGATCCCTTGCAGGTGCTCCTCGGTTACTTATTGTTAATGGTCTTCTCATTTTCTCTCGGCATTATTTTTTGTGTGCTTGGTCATTTATTCCAGGAGGCAAAGAAGTTTCTCAGCTTGCTGATGATGCCGTTGATGTTTATTTCTTGCGTAATGTACCCACTGGCAACCATACCCTCTCAATATCAACATTGGTTTTTGTGGAATCCACTGGTACATGCAATTGAACTGATCAGATGTGGCTGGATTGCAGGCTATATCAGCCCTAGTGCCAGTTGGGCATATTTTTCGATTGTAACGTTGTTACTCCTGACCTTTGCCATGAGCTGCTATCGGCTGAGCCATCGTCGGCTGATTGCCAGTTAAAGTGAAATAACATGATCATTCTGGACAATGTATCCAAGTATTATCCCACTAAATTTGGCCGCAATTATGTACTACGTGATGTAAGTATTGAGCTGCCACGGGATCGCAATATTGGAATTTTGGGCGTGAACGGTGCAGGTAAATCCACCTTATTACGCTTGCTGGGTGGAATGGATATGCCCAATCAGGGAAAGGTTACTCGACAATGTCGCGTCTCATGGCCACTTGCTCTTGGTGGTGGGTTTCAAGGCAGTATGACCGGAAGGGAAAACACCCGCTTCGTTTGCCAGATTCACGGTGTACGTGATACTCAGGCTGTTGAAGAGTGGGTCAAAGAGTTTTCAGAAATAGGCCAACATTTCGAATTGCCTGTCAAAACCTACTCCAGTGGCATGAAATCAAAATATTCTTTTGCCGTCAGTATGGCCTTTGATTTTGATGTGTATCTAACCGATGAAATAACGTCGGTGGGGGATGCCCGCTTCAAACAGAAATGTATTGACGTTTTTAATCAAAAACGTGAGACCGCGAGCTTAATAATGGTATCGCATGACATGAAGAATCTACGTCAACAATGCGATATGGGTATTTTGCTGCGTAACAGCACACTGGAAATATTCGACAATATCGACGACGCCATCCGCATCTATCAGAATCTATAACAAGCACAAAAATCATGACTCAACTTATTAGCACCAACAAACCATCGCGCTTTGTACGTAAATTGCGCAAACTCAGTAATGAACCGAAACGTTTTTTAATCGATTCCAGCGGTTTTCGAATTGCCCACCGTTCCTGGCAACGTAGCCTCAAACTTGGCAGTTTTCTCTGGGTCGTGGTCTGTTTTTCCATCGCTGCCCTCTATTTTGGTGTTATAGCCTCCGACCGATACGTAAGCCGGGCAGAGTTAATTATTAAACAAGCGGACCAAATTAAAATGTTGCCTGACGCCCTGTCGATGTTGGGTATTGGTGGCAGCAACCATCAGGACGTTCTGCTGGTTCAGGATTATATGAAATCCTGGGACATGTTATCCAAGCTGGATAAAGAGCTTGGCCTCAAATCCCATTACCAGAGCGATAAGGCCGACTACTTTTCTCGCCTGCCCCAAGATGTTAGCCGAGAAGATTTTCTTGAATATTACCGCAATCATTTGACCTTACGCCTTGATGAACTGTCAGGGGTGCTCACGGTCGAGTTACAGGCATTTGATCCCGAGTATGGGCAGCGGGTCGTAAACCTGATGCTTAAAGAGTCGGAGGTATTTATCAACAAACTGGGGCATCAAGTCGCGTTGTCTCAACTGGAGTTTGTAGAAAAAGAGGTCGATCGCGCCTATCAGCGGCTTCAGGATGAGAAAAGCAAAGTGCTGGCTTTTCAAAACAGCCATCAACTCATCAGCCCGGAATCCACCAGTAGCGCCCGCTTAGGGGTGGTCAGCCAGATTGAAGGAGAGCTGGTACGCCAGCAAGCTGAATTAAAGCAATTACAAAGTTATATGAGGGACACTGCACCAGGCATTATCTCGGTACAGGCCAGAATTGATGCGTTGAGCAAGCAGTTGAAACAGGAACAAGCCAGGCTTACTGGTGTTGATCAGGATGCGATGAATGAAGTTACCGCGGGCTATTTAGACGTGCAAACCCAGGCAACTTTTGCTGCTGATCTTTACAAAACAGGCCTTATTAGCCTTGAGCAAGCCAGGGTAGAGGCTTACCGCAAACTGAAACATCTGATGGTCATCAGCCAGCCTACACTTGCTGAAGATGCCGAATTCCCTCGTCGCCTCTACAACCTGGCCACCGTAGGCGTACTCCTTTGTCTCTTTTATGGGCTCTTCGTGATGGGTCTCGCGACTCTGCGTGAGCATCAGGACTAACAGGGAATTGCTGGAAATACTCATTTAACGAGCTATTTCATCTTGGGCCATGGTTCTTCGTTAACCAGCCTGCAAGTAGCCACACTCCTGGCCACTTTTATTCACATATCAAATATTTGAGAGACCTCCCACTATGGACAGTCAACAAGGCAGCCATTTACTGGCTATTCCTAACCACAAATCAGAAGCAGAACAGCAACCAAAGACCGAACTGGACTTTGTTTTCAAGCGCTCCCTTTTTTGGCGTCCAACCTACATTGCCCAATCCGCTTGGTTAGAACACATTCCATTTGCTTTCTGGTTATTGGAAACACTGCGCCCCCGCAAGGTTGTCGAGTTGGGTACCCATTACGGCAGTTCTTATTTTTCATTCTGCCAGGCAGTGACAAAGCTGGATCTCGAAACTCTCTGCTTTGCTGTTGATACTTGGGGAGGAGACGAACATGCTGGACAGTACGGGGAGGAGGTCTATGGGCAAGTATCTGAATATAACCAACAACACTACTCAGGTTTCTCTACCCTTATCCGCAGCACATTCGACCAGGCATTAGACCATTTCCCTCAAGGCAGTATTGATTTACTTCATATTGATGGTTTGCACACGTTCGAGGCGGTACGACATGACTTTGAAAGCTGGCTGCCGAAGCTCTCTGAAAAAGCCGTTGTGATTATGCACGACACTAATGTGCGAGAACGTGGGTTTGGTGTATTCCAGCTTCTGGATGAGCTAAAACAGCAGTACCCTCATTTTGAGTTTGCCCATGGTCATGGCCTTGGGGTGATTGGTGTGGGGAGTGAGCAGTCTTCAGAAATGAAGAGCCTGTATGGTATTTCAGAAAATGCTCGTGCCACCAAACAAGTACATGAAATATTTTCTCGCCTGGGTAAAGCCTGTGGTGATAGTTGGGAAAATAACCAGTTAAAACGTCAACTAACGTTACAGCAAGAAGAGCTACAGGCGGAACATCAACAACTGATGGAACAACAGGCCCTCGAGCGGGGGCGTCTTGCTGAAAGAATCACTGCCCAGCATCACAATCTGACCACATTAGAAAGCAAACTTGAGCATTATAAATCATTAGAAGGTGAGCAATCTGCTCAACGGCAGGAGCAACTCACTACTCAAGAACAGGCTCAAAAGCAGTTACAACAGCAACTTAATGAACAGGCGCTACAACTTAGCGAAGAGACCCAGAGAACTGCGCAACTGACCCTTGCTCTGAGCAAGAGTAACGTGGCACTCACCGAGCACTCACGCCAACTTACCGCACTGCAGCACCATTTGGAGCAAGCTCTACACACACAGGACTCACAATCTCGCACAATGGTCGAACGAGATAACACGGTGAACCTGCTGCAACAAAGAGCTAATGCTCTTTTGCAACAACTTGAAGATGAGAGCCAAACCAAAAATCAACTGCAGCGCGCATACGGATTGCTTGAAGTCCAATATGAAGCTCTATGCAAAGAACGCGATGGCTTGCGTCAGACCAACATCAACCTGCTTGAACAAGTTGATGTTGCCTCGGTAGTAAGGCAACAGTTACAGCTCCAGATAGATGAACAAGAAAGGGTATTGGAATCTGCTCATCAGCGGTATGAAGAGCTGACGCAGGTTCTTACCGACAAAGCACAAGAGGCATCCCAATGGCAGATGCAATGCGAATCCTTGTCTGTCGATCTGGATGCAAGCCGTTTGCTGCTTGAGCAATATGAAACAACCAAGCGAATCTGGCAGGAGCAAGAACAAGCGCTTAATACCACAGTGGAAGAGCGTTTTGCCGAAATTGCGGCACTGACTCGAATGCTTGAAGAGCAAACCCAGACCATTAGTGCGCAAGCGGCGGAATACGAGCACTTGAGCGCCCAATTACACGCTACGCAGCAGCAATTACAGGCTGAACAAGCACAGCATCAAATAAGTATGCAAGCGTCAGCAGAGTTTGCTGCAGAGCAAGAGAAACAGGTTAGCGAACTCAAAAAGATGCTAGATGAGCGCTTCAATGAGATAGCGTTACTCACTCGTATTCTGGAAGAACAAACTCGGACCATTGATGTGCAGGCTGTAGAACACGAGCGTTTGAATATCCAGCAGCAAACCTTCCAGCAACAGGCAGCCCAGCAACAGACCCAACTAGACCTCCGTGTGGAAGAACTGGTTAAACATAACGACGGACTGGAAGCCAATATTTCCGAGCGTTTTCGTGAACTGGCTATCATGACAAATTTGATAGAGCAGCAAGGAAGAGAACTCAGTAATAGTGAACAGCAGATTGAGCGGCTAAAAGCTCGCATAAATAAACTTAAAGGAACAGTGTCTTGGCGTTTGACTGCACCAGTGAGAGCATTGGCAAAGCCCTTCAAGGTTTCGCCAGCATACAGCATTAGCCAAATTAATATAATTGCAGAATCTGGGTATTTCGATGAAGTATGGTATCGCCAACATTATCCTGCTGCTGGGAATAACACCTCAGCGATTGAACACTATCTGAATATTGGCGCAGTGAATGGCTATAACCCGAGCTCTAAATTCGATACCCGCTGGTATATTAATACGTACCCTGATGTAGCTAATGGAGACATAAACCCACTTTTGCATTTCATTTTGCATGGGCAACACGAAGGGCGACTGTGTCACTCACAGTCTTGATGTTTAAAATATGTATTAAATAACATGGGAATGAAAATGCAATCTTTCAACGATATACTTAATGGTTCTGAGCTATTTGATAGTGAATGGTACAAAGAAACTTATCCTGATGTTGAACTCCTAAATATGGAGCCTGCGGAGCATTATTTAAAGTATGGCTGGAGAATGCTCCGTGATCCAAGTGTTGAGTTTTCAACGAAGTTCTATTTAAAGTTTAACGCGGATGTGAAAGAGGCTGGCGTCAATCCGCTGATTCATTATATTACGCAAGGTATAAATGAAGGGCGTGTTTGCAAGCAGGCCACCACTTCTCTGTTTAAAGACGGTATTCCTGCACCCGTATATATAAAGAAAAGCCAGCTTGACTTTAAATTTGAATCGCCGGTCAGAACTATTTGTTTCTACCTTCCACAATTCCATGCCATTCCTGAAAATAATGAATGGTGGGGAGATGGCTTTACTGAATGGTCAAATGTTAAACCCGCGAAATCACAGTTTGAAGGTCATCATCAACCTCATATTCCAGATGAATTAGGTTATTACAACCTACTTGATGTGGATACTCAACGCAGACAGATAGCCCTTGCAAAACAGTATGGCATCGACGGTTTCTGTTTCTATTTCTATTGGTTTGCTGGACATCGTCTGTTGGAGCAACCATTACTCAATTACTTAGATAATAGTGATCTAGATCTGCCATTTAGCTTATGCTGGGCTAATGAAAACTGGTGCCGCCGCTGGGATGGTCTTGAAAGTGAAATTCTCATTGCGCAAGACCATAGCCCTGCTGATGATATCGAATTCATCAAGTATGTTTCAAAATATATGCATGACCCCCGTTATATTCGAGTGAATGGTAAACCGCTACTTACCATCTATCGCCCTAGCTTGCTGCCAGACGCCAAAGCGACCGTAGAGCGTTGGCGTACCTGGTGCCGTGAAAATGGCATAGGTGAAATATATATGGCATACACTCAATCCTTCGAAAAAGAGTCGCCGAACGTGTATGGTATTGATGCTGCTATCGAATTCCCGCCCAATAATTCAAATATTCCTAATATAACTCATCAAATTGCGGAATTATCAGATGAGTTTACCGGTAATATTTATGATTGGAGTGAGTTGGTAAAGCGCAGTGAACATTATAGCGACCCTGGTTATCAATTTTTCCGAGGTGTTACACCAAGTTGGGATAATACAGCTCGTCGCAAAAATAATGGCACTATTCTATACGGTAGTTCACCTTGCCTATATCAAAAGTGGCTTTTCAATGCAGCTCTGGATACTACCCAGCGCATCAAAAATCCAGATGAACGTTTTGTCTTTATCAATGCCTGGAACGAGTGGGCTGAAGGTGCCCACCTTGAGCCAGACCAAGCATATGGATTCGGTTACCTTGAGGCAACCCGTATGGCTTTGGTTCGGGCTCAGCTATGCATCCAACCAGTAAGCAGTCACCAAGATAAGTTGGCTGTGGTAATACATGCCTTCTATCTTGATATTCTTGAAGAAATGATTGCTGAGTTACAATCTGTAACTGAATGGAATATCAAACTATTCGTCACTACACCGTATCAGAACGAGCAAGAGGCCCAAGCACTTTTGCAAACAAGTGGCCTGGCCTATCATCTATTACCGCTGGAAAACCGTGGACGTGATGTGCTGCCCTTTCTAAAAATTATGAATGTTGTTAACCAGGAGGGTTACAACTATCTTGTCAAGGTACATACCAAGCGCTCGGAACACCGTGAAGATGGAGATAAATGGCGTGATGATCTCTTTTCCAAATTGATTACCTCGGCAGCTATCGATAATGCGATGGACATCTTCAGGGAGCAACCCAAAGTCGGAATTATCGGGCCAGAAGGTCATATAGTCCCCATGAATTTCTATTGGGGTTCCAATGCAGAAAAGGTTGAAAAACTATGTTACCGCATGGGGTATAAACTCGATGATATTAGGGAGATCAATTTTGTAGCAGGCACCATGTTTTTTGCTCGCGTGGATACGATCAAGCCTTTACTCGGTCTTGGGTTGACTGATGATGATTTTGATATGGAGGCAGGTCAAATCGATGGAACGATTGCACATGCGATTGAACGTGTGATTGCTGTTGCGGCTAACTCGGTAAAACATACTGTTAGTAATACAAATGGTGAAAGTATGAGTAACCATTCTTCTTATGCATTTGCTAAAATAGGATAATATAGATGAAAACAAACGTAAGAATTTCCGCTATTGCTAAAGATGAAGGTGCATATTTAGTCGACTGGATATTTCATCACTTTTACTTTGGTTTTGATTCAATTGATATTTATATAAATAAAACTACTGATAATTCAAAAGAAATATGTAATAAACTAAGTAATAAATTTAACATTCGTGTATTGGATGGTGATGATTTTGTAACCGAGTATGGTGGTGACTTTCAAAAGCATGTATACGAGCACGCTTATAATTTAGCCAAAGAAGAAGGTGTGACAAATTTATTATTTCTAGATATTGATGAGTTTTGGACTCCACGAAATTTCAAAACTAGCATCCATGAACATTTGGAAGAGAATTCTCATTCTGATATCATTTGCTATGAGTGGGGTATTCCTGCGCATGACTCACTCCCATTCTCTACACCCTTTTCAGAACATCAAAAAATATTAAAAAACTATCATCTTAAATCATTATTTAAAACATCAATTGATATTTCAGTAATAGGTATACACAATGTTTTATCGGAAAGAGCAACGTACGTACTAGCCGATGGTTCAACTCCAAACTTCGACGAAAAAAATAAAGCAACAATCATAGCCACTGATACAATTGGCCCTTTGAAAGAGGTGTTCATTCTACATCGGGTAGCAAGAAGTCAAGTGGAATATGTATCATTACTTGGGAAAGGTCGACCATCGACACAAAACAGCCTGAAAAATAATAGATGGGGTTTCATTAGAGCAAATGATGGTGTGGATTTTTCAATTATCGAAGAACATATTTTAGACTATAAATCAAAATTATCATCATTGATTGATACTTTACACCTAAGAAAAGATATTAATGAAGCAAGGTGTTTTGTCTTGGAAAGATTTAAATATGTGGTGGATTTTATTATAAATAGTGGAAGTCATAACATTGTAATACATCAGAATATTCTAAAAAACATAACATTACCTAGTGTTCTTTTTGTTATTAATGCCGTTTCCTCGAATGCTTTCGTTGATATTAAAAGTGTTTATGAATTTGTGGCGTCTGATTTAGATAAAGTCGATATCAATAAATTTAATTAACTTGAAGTTAATAAACTAATTTTTATAATATTGCAGCAGTTAGACTTTTTTTCAAATAGGTCATTTTAGGCTAACCAATTCCAATACTACACAGGCTACATGGTTATTATGATGTTTCTCCACAAGCTTTTTTTTGGGTGATGGGTTTTAATAGGTGTTGTTCAATAGAAATAATGCATTGAGTGAAAGTTATATAGTTTTGATGATGGTGAGAACAAGTTTCTTCTAAGGTGCACACGAAAAATTTCATATTTTTGTTCAGTCCATGATAAATACTCGCCAATTGTGTTATATATCCTATTTCCCCTAAGTATCTGCATTGAAAATCATATTCTTAGGTCTCCGTCATGAAATGGTTAAGTAACATGAATAATCATGCCATACGTTATTAGGATAGATCCTACCATAATATAATTATAGAAAAATGCGCAGGCATATACTGTTAATTTAACCATTATGGGTATACTGAATTTCATCCTTCATTGTATGATCAAGGTATAATTACTAAGTTTTAGAGTCTCAATAAAAATGAATATAACAATTGCAGGCACCGGCTATGTCGGTCTTTCCAATGCAGTACTTTTGGCCCAACACCATACAGTTATTGCTCTGGACGTTGTGCCAGAAAAAGTCGAACAAATTAACCAGCGCAAGTCCCCAATAGCGGATAAAGAACTTGAAGAGTATTTGGCCAACATACCTCTAAATTTAAAGGCCACGCTTGATAAATTCGAGGCCTATAAAGCCGCCGAGTATGTGATTATCGCTACCCCAACCGATTATGATCCCGAGACTAACTATTTCAACACCAGCTCGGTCGAGGCGGTTATCCGCGATGTAATGGCTATTAATCCCGATGCGGTTATGGTGATTAAGTCGACCATTCCGGTGGGCTTTACCGAACGCATGCGTCAGGAACTTGGCACGGAGAATCTGATCTTCTCACCAGAATTCTTACGAGAAGGTAAGGCCCTGTATGACAACCTTTATCCTTCTCGTATCGTGGTGGGTGAGTGCAGCGAACGCGCTCAAGCATTTGCTGAATTGCTCAAAGAGGGTGCCATTAGGCAGGATGTTCCTGTGCTGCTGACCGGCAGTACCGAGGCTGAAGCCATTAAGCTTTTTGCCAATACTTATCTGGCGATGCGGGTGGCTTATTTCAATGAGCTCGACACCTATGCTCAAGCCCATGGGCTGGACAGCCGCCAGATCATTGAGGGCATTGGACTGGATCCTCGTATTGGCAACCACTATAACAACCCTTCATTTGGCTATGGCGGCTACTGCCTGCCCAAAGATACCAAGCAGTTGTTGGCCAACTATAACCAGGTGCCTAATAACCTGATCCGCGCCATCGTTGATGCCAATACTACTCGTAAGGATTTTATTGCTGACAGTGTGATCCGTCGCAAACCTAAGGTAGTCGGTATCCACCGCCTGGTGATGAAGGCGGGTTCGGATAATTTCCGCTCCTCTGCCATCCAGGGGATCATGAAGCGGATCAAGGCCAAGGGAATCGAGGTGGTGATATTTGAGCCAACGATTAAAGAAGATGCCTTCTTTAACTCCCGCGTGATCCGTGACCTGGGCGAATTTAAGGCACTCAGTGATGTCATTCTGTGCAACCGAATGGCGACTGATCTGACTGATGTTGCAGACAAGGTCTATACGCGAGATCTTTTTGGCTCTGATTGAGTTTTCTAATGAGGTAAGGTGTGTAATAGTGCGGTCAGGCGATAATAAAAAGCGCCACCCCGTCAACAATAACAAGAGTATTAAATCAGGATGATAGCTACCTACACCCTTGTCAAATTACCACTTCTCACACCAGGTGGTCAGTTACGTTGGAATATTGATTCTTCATCCAGCCAGCAGGCTGTTAAAGTTTCAAATGGTCGTATTGAACTTCGTGGATGGTTGCTGGCTGAAAGCGAACCGTTTGCCAGGCTTGCAGTTAAAAACAGCATCGGGACTTATTGCTTTCCTTTTAATATTCGAAGACCTGATGTTATCTCCGCCATATTGGAGTTGCCAGCAGAAAACCATCCAAGACTACTCTGCGGTTTTGACATTAAAGTGCCATTCTCTTCGCAGATGACAATAGGACTGGAGTCTGATGGTTTAATTACCTGGCTTGAAGAATTAATTTTTTCTCCTGCCTAATTATTTGAAAATTTACATTCACACCGGTGTTCAATAATAGTTCTTTGAACCGGTGTGAATGCTGTTTTGCATGGATAATAATTTGAAACTCTATATTGCTGCTATCATTAAAGATGAGCTGTCAGGTCTTCTTGAGTGGATTGCATACCACCGGGTATTAGGCGTGGCAGGGTTTATTATTGCCGATAATGGTAGCCGTGACGGTAGTGGTGAGCTGTTATATTCCCTTGCCAGACTGGGTATTGTTACCACTTTTGAACAACCCGATATAATAAATCAAAAACCTCAACTACCCGCCTACGAGAAAATATTACGCAGTTGTCCACGTGAAGTTGACCTGCTTGCTTTTATCGATGCCGATGAATTTTTATTACCCTTAACATCCGATTGCAACTTAGGTGACTTTTTTAGCTCAAGATTTAAGGATGAAAGTGTCAGCGCGATGGCACTTAACTGGTCAAACTTTGGATCTAATGGTGAACTTTTTGCCGAAGAAGGGTTGGTCACTGAACGTTTTACCAGGCGAGCCCCTCAGGCATTCAATGTTCACCATAATTTTAAAAGTGTTGTGAAACCGAATCGCACTAATCGCTTTCATAATCCTCACTTTGCCGACCTGCGATATGGTCGCTATGTTGACGCACTCGGGCGTGATCTGGTGCTTCACCCAAAACATGGCAACGGGGTCAGTGCAGAGGTGATTTGGAATGGAGTGCGGGTCAATCACTATGCGGTTAAATCGCTGGAAGAATTTCTGTTGGGTAAACATCTGCGCGGCAGTGCTGCCACGGCCAATAGAGTTAAGCACAAAGCCTATTTTAAGGCTCACGACCGCAATGATGAGAGTTGCCTGCTGGCGGCAGCCCTGGCTCCCAAAGTAAAAGCTGAAATGGTGAGACTCACTGAGCTGATAGAAGCACTGCCTGTAGAGGAAAATAAGCCTGCTACCTCATGGTTGTCGCAAAAAGTGAAGAAGTGGAGGGGATGATTTCCCCTTAATATCCAGTTCTTAGCTGACTTTTATTGGTATTGATTGATCCCTCTGGGTTACCCATTTTCTGACGCGATATTTATCTATGACCCCATCTTCTGATTGGCAACCTCTGGTTGTTCCCCCATCCATTGCGCGAAGCGGAGGGTGGTTGTTGATTAAGGCATCGATCCACTGTGTTACGCCACGGGGAGAAACCCGATTACGTTGGCAGGATATACAAGGCCAGCCAGCTGGATGCTTATTGCCAGTTTCTCGCAAAGGCACCTTGTTAGAATTGGTTTATTTACCTGCGGGTGCACAGCAATTGGCATGGCTTGCCAGTAGTGAAGGGGCAGTTTATACGGCAGAGGCGCCAAGTCTGCAGACGGTCTCTGGCATCGAAAGTGTATGGCGCCGCTTGCAACGCGTGTTCCCATTCTATTGGCGGCTCTCTCGCCGCCGTCGGGAACGGCTGGGGCTATCTACCCATCTTTTGCTCACCGATCTGCAACAGGCTTATAGGCTGGTGGGGCAGTTGCGAGATGAGAAGACCCTATTAGAATATGCCAGTTGGCTCGCCCGCTTCGATAAGCTGGAACAGGGCGACCGGTTACGGATAAACAAAATGTTAGGGCGCTGGAGGACATCGTTGCCTCGTTTTCGCCTCCATCTGGTAGGTGACGGGTCGGCTCATGCCTGGCAGCGTACGCTGGAAAGCGTGTCGAATCTCTGTTATCCCACCTCCCATATCACACTGATTGATCCCAGGGAGGAGGGAGCGAACAGCAAGCAGGATCAGATGCAACCCAATGAGTGGCAATGGGTTGTTCCTGTTGGCGCTACTCTGGCCCCGGCATCCCTTTGTTGGATAGCGCATACCCTGCGTCAGTCACCTCAGTGCCGCTGGCTATATGGGGACCATGACTTACTTGATGAAAAAGGGGAGCGGCACAGCCCTGGTTTCAAACCGGACTGGAACCAGACTCTGCTGTACAGCCAGAATTACATCGGTTGGTGCGGGCTCTGGCTTCATGAGGAGGATACCGAGGGGACGGTGCCACAAGACCAGGAAATGTGCCATCAATGGTGGCTGACCCTGGCTGAACGCTTGACCGCGTTGCAGATTGCCCATGTCCCCGCCTTGCTGATGCATCTTCCCGAGAATAATCACCACGCAGAGCACCACAGGGCAGTTTCAACCTATTTTCAGCGGCATCATCCAGAAGTAGAAGTTAAACCGGGCGCACACGGGGTATGCCAATTGCTTTGGCCGTTACCGAAAGTTCGTCCCCTGGTCAGTATTATTATTCCGACCCGCAATGGACTCGCTCATTTGCGCCCTTGTATCGAGAGTCTGGTTCATAAAACCCGTTACGGTCGTTTCGAAATCCTGGTGATGGATAATCAGAGTGATGATCCCGACACCCTGGCCTATTTTCAGTCGATTACCAACACATACGATGTGAGGGTTATCCGCCATGATCATCCTTTCAACTATTCCTCCATCAACAATGAAGGGGTTCGTCAGGCGCAGGGGGAAATTATCTGTCTGCTTAACAATGACACCGAGGTAATCACGCACACCTGGCTGGATGAGATGGTCGCCCAATTGCTGCGCCCCGGCGTCGGGATTGTGGGTGCCAAACTCTTTTATGGTGATGGCAGGGTCCAGCATGGTGGAGATGCAGTGGGTCCTGGTGGATGTGCAGACCATTTTCACAGTCAATTAGCTGCAACTGACCCCGGTTATCAACGCCGGGCGGTGTCGGCTCAGGAGTTATCGGCGGTGACTGCCGCTTGTCTCTTAACTCATCGACATATTTTTATGCAACTGGGTGGCCTGAATGAACAGCAGCTTTCTGTGGCGTTCAATGATGTGGATTATTGCCTGCGGGTCAGAGAGGCGGGCTGGCATGTGGTATGGACTCCCCATGCTGAACTCTATCATCATGAGTCTGTATCGCGTGGCAAGGATGTTTCACCACAACAAACTAAACGCGCCCAGTTGGAGCTTAATTACATGCGTAAGCGCTGGCGACAGCAGCTAAAGCATGATCCTTTTTATAATCCTAACCTGAGTTATGACCGTCCAGATTTTTCCCTGAGCCGTTCCCCGAGCGTGATACCACCATGGATGAATTAATCAGAAAAGCACTATTCAAACCCTACCGGTCTCTGAATAAACAAAGTTATGGCAATCAGCATAACTGGTTGCAGGAGTGTCAACGGGTCATCATCTTGCATGAAGGTCTGTCACCAACCCTGGCTTATTTTGAACAGGCTATTACGAGTAAATTTCCGGATACTGAATATCGGCTCCAGGATACCACCTCAATCTCAAATATGGTGATATCCGAGGGAGATGCCATTGTTATCATTCGGTTTTTATCACCTTCCTGGCAACAGCGAATTGAGCAGGATATAGATAAAATTTCTCGCGTGATCTATTTCATGGATGATGATCTTTTAGATCCACCCGTGCTGGTGGCCTTACCAAAACCATACCGAAAGAAAATACTTCGCCGCTCAGCAGCACAGCATCAATGGATCACCCAGTATTGTGATGAGATCTGGGTATCTACCATTTATCTGGCAAAAAAATATGCTCATCTCAGTCCTGACGTGGTTGAGGCTAAACCCTCTTCACTTCTGCTAGAGTCAATGCAGCCAGTCAAAATCGCTTATCATGGTTCCAGTTCTCATCGTGAAGAAAAATACTGGCTACGCCAGGTGGTTGAAGGAGTTTTGCAGCGTTGTCCTAGTGCTACTTTTGAAATTTTTGGCGAGCATGAGATCTACAAACACTACCGGGACCTGCCCAGAGTCACTGTGCTGCATCCAATGAGTTGGGATAATTATCTTGCCTATACCAGAATCCAACGTATCGATATTGGATTAGCACCTTTACTCGACTCAGCATTTAATGCTGCTCGTGGCCCAGTAAAATATTATGATTTCGTACGAATGGGGGCAGTGGGTATTTATAGCAACTGCGCTCCCTACAACAAATTGATTGAGCAGAACGTAAATGGTCTACTTCTGGAAAATGATTCTAATTTGTGGGTAAAGGCGCTGGAAGTCCTGGTGGAGTTTCCTGACAAAAGAATCGAACTTTCTAGTAATGCCAGGAGGCATGCTTATTCATTGATTGAATAGTTAGATTCGCAGTTTAAAATGAATTAAATCAAATAAATATGAGAATAGGGTAACAGCATAATATGAAAATCCTCGTAACCGGTGGTGCGGGCTTTATCGGCTCGGCAGTGGTACGCCATATCATTGGCCATACCCAGGATTCCGTGGTCAATCTCGATAAGCTCACGTATGCGGGTAATCTGGAATCTCTGGCTGAAGTATCGAGCAGTGAGCGCTATGCTTTCGAGCAGGTGGATATCTGTAACCGTGCCGAGCTGGATCGAGTGTTTGGCAAACATCAACCTGATGCCGTTATGCACCTGGCCGCCGAAAGTCATGTCGATCGCTCCATCACTGGGCCTGCTGATTTTATCGAGACTAACATCGTCGGTACTTATGTGTTGCTGGAAGCGGCTCGTGCATACTGGAACGGACTTGATGAGACCCGCAAGGGAGCCTTCCGCTTCCATCATATTTCTACCGATGAAGTATATGGGGATTTGCCACACCCGGATGAGATGAGTACAGGCGAAGCCTTACCTCTCTTTACCGAAACTACCGCTTATGCCCCTAGCAGCCCTTATTCGGCCTCAAAAGCTTCAAGTGATCATCTGGTTCGTGCCTGGCTTCGCACCTATGGCCTGCCGACCATTGTCACCAATTGCTCCAATAACTATGGTCCTTATCATTTCCCAGAGAAGCTAATCCCACTGGTTATCCTGAATGCTCTGGATAGCAAGCCGCTGCCGGTTTACGGCAAGGGCGACCAAATCCGCGACTGGCTGTATGTGGAAGATCATGCTCGTGCGCTCTATAAAGTGGTGACCAGCGGTCTGGTGGGAGAAACCTATAATATCGGTGGCCATAACGAGAAGCAGAACCTGGAAGTGGTGCATGTCATCTGCGATTTACTTGATGAAATGGTACCCAAAACGGGCTCTTATCGTGACCAGATCACCTATGTGGCGGACCGCCCTGGACATGATCGCCGTTATGCCATTGACGCCAGCAAGATGAGTGCCGAGTTGAACTGGCAGCCGCAAGAGACCTTCGAATCCGGCATTCGCAAAACAGTGCAGTGGTATCTGGACAACCAGCAGTGGGTGAACAACGTCAAAAGTGGCACCTATCAATCCTGGATCGAGCAGAACTATGGAGAAAGAGACTAATGCATATTCTATTGTTCGGAAAAAATGGTCAGGTTGGCTGGGAGCTGCAACGGGCTTTGGCACCTTTAGGGCGCTTGACCACAGTAGATTTTGACTCCATCGATTATTGCGGTGACTTCAGCAATCCAGCGGGCGTTGCCGAAACCGTGCGTCTGCTTAAACCAGATGTCATTGTCAATGCGGCCGCTCACACTGCGGTAGACAAAGCTGAAAGTGAGCGTGAATTTGCCGAATTGCTTAATGCCACCAGTGTCGCGGCGATCGCTAAAGAAGCAGAAGCGCTGAACGCCTGGTTAGTTCACTACTCAACCGACTATGTGTTTGATGGCAGTGGTGAACGGCCCTGGGTTGAAACGGATACCACGGCGCCACTCAACGTCTACGGTGAGACCAAGCTGGCAGGTGAACATGCCGCTGCGCTATGCTCCCGCCACCTCATTTTTCGCACTAGCTGGGTCTATGCCGCTCGTGGTGCCAATTTTGCTAAGACTATGCTTCGTGTTGGTAAAGAGCGTAGCGAGATGTCAGTCATCAATGATCAATTTGGTGCCCCGACAGGAGCAGAATTGCTGGCCGATTGTACGGCTCACGCCATTCGCACCGCGCAACGTAAGCAAGAGGTCGCTGGTCTTTATCACCTGATAGCCTCCGGAACTACAACCTGGTTTGACTATGCGCAACTGGTGTTTGCCAAAGCGAAAGAGGCTGGTGTCGAACTGGCCGTGACCCAGATAAACGCCGTGCCGACAAGCGCATTCCCGACTCCAGCCAGGCGTCCTCATAACTCCAGACTCGATACTGGCAAGTTTCAGCGCACCTTCGAAATGGTGCTGCCGGATTGGCAGGTTGGAGTGGAGCGGATGCTGACCGAGATCCTCGGTCGTTAATAGCAAAACAAGACTTTAACAGTCTTGATAGCTGACCGTCCTTCGCACGGATAAAAGAAAGGACGGTTAATGATCGTTTTGATCGTTTTCAGATTTCAAAATTAAGAGCGCGCAATTATGACACAACGCAAAGGTATTATTCTGGCAGGTGGTTCTGGTACTCGTCTTTATCCCGTCACTATGGCGGTCAGCAAGCAACTGCTGCCGATTTATGACAAACCGATGATCTATTATCCACTCAGTACTCTGATGCTTGCAGGCATTCGCGATATTTTAATTATCAGTACCCCTCAGGATACTCCTCGCTTTGAACAATTACTGGGAGACGGCAGCAAGTGGGGCCTGAATTTGCAATACAAGGTTCAGCCGAGCCCGGATGGTCTTGCACAGGCCTTTATCATCGGTGAAGAGTTTATTGGTTCTGACTCATGTGCACTGGTATTGGGTGATAATATCTTCTACGGTCATGACCTACAAAAACAGTTACAAGAAGCCGCCTCTAAGCCTGGTGGTGCCACCGTATTTGCCTACCATGTGCATGATCCGGAACGCTACGGTGTGGTGGAGTTCGATAACAACGGCCTCGCGATTTCCCTGGAAGAGAAGCCGTTGGAACCTAAGAGTAACTACGCAGTGACGGGTCTCTATTTCTTTGACAACAGCGTAGTCGAAATTGCCAAGGGCCTGAAACCTTCACCTCGTGGCGAGCTTGAAATTACCGACGTCAATCGTATTTATTTGGAACAAGGTAATCTTTCAGTCGCGATGATGGGGCGTGGTTTTGCCTGGCTGGATACCGGCACGCATGAGAGTTTGATTGATGCGAGTAACTTTATTCAGACTATCGAGAACCGTCAGGGATTGAAAGTAGCCTGCCCGGAAGAAATTGCTTATCACCAGGGATTTATTGATGCAGAGCAGGTAAGAAAACTGGCTGCTCCACTGGCTAAAAATGCATATGGACAATATTTACTGAAGCTGGTTAAAGGCAAGTAGTTAATAATACCTGGATTAATAACACCCTGATAGAGTTATATTTTTTCGCTAAAATAACACATGTTTTCAGTTTAGAGGCCCTGCAAAAGCAGGGCTCATCATTTTTAGTGATAATAAAAACCATGAATATCACGTCGCTGCCAATATAAGAACATCATGACACTATATACGACATCAAAGGGAATATTGTCTAAAGAAGGTCAAATTAATATTTGCTTTCAAAAGTCGCTTATATTAATGGGTAATAACTCTAAGTTTAAACATGATGCAATATGTGTTGGCTGGGGACAAAAAGCCAATACCCACCAAATTAAACAAAAGGCGCATGAATTAGGCCTGCCGTATTGGCAACTGGAAGATGGGTTTATCGGTTATATCGGCCATCCAGCCAGAGGCGGCAAAGCTGTATCGCTGATCGCCGATCCCATAGGTATTTACTACGATGCCCGCCAACCCAGCCAGCTGGAAAATTTGATTGCATCTCCATGCGGGCCGGAGCTGCTGGCACGAGCCGAGCGATTGGCAGCTGAGTTGGTGCGCCTCGGAGTGACCAAGTACAACTGTTATCCCAACAGTCAGGCTCATCAACCTGCGCAGTTGACTGCTCATGGGGTGGATTCTGGTGGCTTGTCACCTGTGCTCGCCCGTCGTTTGCTTGGGGATGAAAGGCCTCGGGTGTTGCTGGTGGATCAGGTTGCAGGGGATCTCTCAATCCCAGGCGCACTGGCAAGCGAGGCCGACTTCCTGACCATGATTGAAACGGCACGCCGTAATCACCCGGATGCTCGTCTGTTGTTACGTACTCATCCTGATACCCGCTTTGGCAAGAAGCGTGGCGTATTAGCCCGGTTGCAATTTCATGATGTTGAGGTCGTGGCGGAGCACTGTCACCCGCATGCCCTGCTGGGCATGGTAGATGCGGTCTATACCGTCTCTTCCCAGCTTGGATTTGAAGCCCTGCTGCTAGGCAAGCCTGTTTACTGCTTCGGCATGCCGTTTTATGCCGGTTGGGGGCTGACTCATGACAGCAAGCAGTGCGAGCGTCGCAACGTCACGGTCACTCTGGCTCAACTGGTCGCCGCTGCGCTGATTCAGTATCCACGTTATCTGGATCCGGTTCTGGGGCAGCGCTGCGAGGTGGAAGAGGTACTGGCGATCATTGCGCGGCAGCAAAGCCCGGCCCCACGCTGGCGACGGCTCTATCTGGTCGGGTTTTCACTGTGGAAGAGGGCATTCATGCGCTCCTTCTGCCAGCATCTGGCCGATGAGTTGTGCTTTGTGCGCACGCCTCCCAAAAAGCTTATGGGTGACGAACAGGTGCTGGTGTGGGGTATCCGCCACCCGGAACTCACCTCAGCTATCCGGGTCGAAGACGGCTTTATCCGCTCAAAGGGACTGGGCTCCAATTTGTGCCGCCCATCGTCGTTGTCTATCGATCCTGTCGGCATCTATTTCGATAGTCGCAGTTCCTGCGCACTCGAACAGTTGCTCAACGAGCAGTTTTTGAACGAACAAGAGATTAGCCGTGGTAGCGCTCTTATCACGCTGCTCAGGCGTCATGGTGTCAGCAAATATAATGTCGGCGAGCCGCAACTCTACCAACCTCCTGGAGACGGGCGTCCGTTAGTGCTGGTCGTCGGTCAGGTAGATGGTGATGCCTCTATCCTGACCGGTAGCCCCATCATTCGTAGTAACGAGCAGTTGCTGTGGGCCGTTCGTGCCGCCAGGCCAGATGCACATATTTTATATAAGCCTCACCCAGATGTGGTGGCAGGTAACCGGGCGGGGGCCATCTCCAGCGCGTGTTTGAACGAGTGTGTCGACAGTCAGGTGCTGGATATCGGCTTAACCAGCCTTTATCCCCACGTAGATGAGCTACATACCATGACTTCGCTCAGTGGTTTTGAGGCGCTGGTGCAGGGCATCAAAGTCACTACCTGGGGCCAGCCCTTCTACAGCGGTTGGGGGCTGACCACTGATGCCCATGCTCCAGAACGGCGTAAACGTACATTGCCCCTGGCTGCACTGGTCTATCTGACGCTGGTGGCCTATCCGCTTTACATGGACTGGCAGACTGGTCTGTGGATGAGCCCGGAGCAACTGATCAGCCAGTTAGCAGCGCAAGGGCAGTCCAGCTCACGCAAGGCAAGCCGTTTGCAACGCTGGCAGCTCAAGTTGCGCTATTTGGCTCAGGCACTGTTTCAACGCTCTCACTTCCCCGGCTAATGTCAACAGCGCGCGATTTACCCGTGTTTCACGGTAACGCCAAAAGCTAAAGATGTTCAGCCGCATCAAATTCAGCGAATAAAAAATAAGCAAGGATGTTTATGCAACGCAACGCAGTTAAAACATTACTTTCTGGGAAAAAATATCTGCTGCTTCAGGGGCCGATGGGACCATTTTTTAATGATATGGCAAACTGGCTTGAAGAGTCCGGGCGCGATGCTTTAAACGTAGTGTTCAATGGGGGAGACCGTTATTACTGTCGTAATCGACCTTATAAAATCTATACCAGGACAGCCAAAGAATTTCCTGGTTGGTTAAAGGAGTTGTGGCAGGATGATCCCTTTGACACCATTTTGTGTTTTGGAGACTGCCGCCCAATGCATCAGGCTGCGCGCAGATGGGCTGAAGCAAAAGGGGTGCGTTTCCTGGCATTTGAAGAAGGGTATTTGCGTCCACATTTTATAACGGTGGAAGCGGGTGGCGTAAATGCTTCGTCATCTGTTCCTCGGGACCCCTCGTTCTACCGCCTTATGGCAGAAATACAATCGGCACCGGTAGAAAACCTTAAGCCATCAACCCGTCTGCGTATGTGGCATGCTGCGTGGTATTACATTATGGGTTGGTATAGTCGCCGGGAATTTCCTCGCTATCGTCATCACAAATCTTTTTCACCATGGTATGAAGCTCGCTGCTGGTTTCGTGCAGGTTGGCGTAAAAAGTGGTACGCCTGGAAGCAGCGAGGGGTTTTAAATACGCTACAAACCTCTCTGGATAAGCGTTATTACCTGGCGGTGTTGCAAGTTTATAACGATAGCCAGATCCTTAATCACAGCAATTATAAAGATGTACGTGATTATATTAATGAGGTTATTTACTCATTTTCACGCAAAGCACCTGCAGAGCAATATCTGGTGATAAAACATCACCCGATGGATCGTGGACATCGTTTATATGGCCCTTTAATTAAACGCCTGAGTAAAGAGTATGGTGTATTTGAACGGGTTATATATATCCATGATTTGCCGCTACCAGAATTACTCAATCATGCAAAAGCAGTCATTACGATTAATAGTACAGTTGGGATCTCCGCCCTCATTCACAATAAACCTCTGAAGGTGATGGGGCGTGCATTGTATGATATTAAGGGTTTGACATATCAGGGGAATCTGCATCAGTTCTGGAATGCAGATTTTAAGCCTGATATGAAATTGTTTAAAAAATTTCGTGCTTATCTGCTGGAAAATACCCAGATCAACGCAGTTTATTATGGCAAAAAACCACATTACCGTTTTACGTCCACATCCCCTACATTGTTGGAAAATACCGACATAAAATGGGTTGGTCCTGAATAAAAAGATACTGGGTCGTCAGAATTGTACTGAGAGTTGTAGGCCTGCACCCCAGGTTTTATCCTCGCCAACCGCACCGTTCAAATCGATATGAATAATATCGAGCGGAGCAAATCCCACCCCACCTGTAAATACGTTACTGTTGTTGGAAAGCATATCTGCACGATAACCGGCACGTACATCTAGCCAGAGCAGGGGCGTAATTTCAGCCCCTACGCTCACATATTGCGAGTTACCTTCACTTTTAAAATTTTTAGTTTCCGTTAAGTCTACATCGGTGCTCAGGGTAGCGATGCTGCTGTGCCAGGCCGCACCCGTAGTGACTAGCGGGCGTATCTGGAAAGTGTCCTTAAAACCATTAATCTCTTTTGTACCGATATCTCGTGACACCAGGTTTTGCCCGCTCAGTCCCACAGTCCAATGCTGACTAATTTCGGCCGCAACGCCTGCATCGATGTTAAAACCCGCATCAGTATTGCGATACTGGCTGTCTGTGAAGTTGTCTTTTTGGTATGCGTAAACCGATGTGCTGTAGTTATACAGCCAGGTGTATTGAAATTTAGGCGTTATACCCACTGATACGGGCACTTCACTAATATCGAATTTGTGCGCGATACTCACGCCATAATCAGAGACGATGGCCGCTCTGCCAAAACCCTTAGAAGTGAAATTGTCCAGGTCATCACGGTTAGGGATGACTGTGCCATTTGCAATCCCATCCAGATAATCAAGGTCGCGCTGAGTGATGTCGGAGGTGACTCTTGCGTTACCATACACTTTTGCAATAAAAGCAATGGGCAAAGTGCTATTTGGAATACTTACCGCCAACGCACCTCCTGCCTTCCCCTCCGCTGTTTCCCCACGTACATCACGCAATTGCCCGGCGAGAGCCGCCGCATGGCTCTGTAACTGCTCGTATAGTGAACGGTTGCGTAAAAGTCGTGTTGTAGAAACATCCGCAGAATCAAGATAACGCTCAATAGTGTTACTGATGCCGTCAATTTTGTTTTGGAGATGGTGAGGGTCCGTCGACAGGACTCCAGCAGAAGGAATGATGACCGCTATACGATCATTCTCCTGCGCTTGCGCCAGTAATGCCGGGTTTATCAGTGCGGCACTGCTCCAACGGGCCGATGCGATACCTGTACCGCCCATGGCATCGTTACGTGCTTCAGTCCATGTTCCTGCAGCATGGGCATTATTTTCTATCAATAAAAAAACAACATTCAACACCACCACACTTGATATGATTTTTATCATTCACAGCCGCCTGTTCAAGTCAGGTTTACAATTGGCCCCTGGCGGTTGTGAACCATCAGGGGTGGATATTGCACGTGAAGATCATTTTCAAATGGGTGAGCATTGCCCAAAGGTATCCCGTAATAATCCAGCCGGGTTATTATTTCTTTATGTCCAATAGAGTTATTTATAGTTTACCGTTCGGCTTTCGTGTAGGAGGCCGGTTACGCGAACGCAAAAATTGCGAGGGAAGATTGCTTCTGCGGTCATGCAGTATTTTTTCAAAATAGTGTTTTTGGCAGTTTTTCCTTGTTACTTTATGTTCACATAATTTATTGAATATAAAACAAATATAATAATTATTGGTTTAAATTCGTTCACCTGTGTTTATGGGGGTTCATGCACATGTGTAGTCTAGTTTGCATATGAACTGATTTTTTTTTGGGGTCTGATATGGCGGTGGAACGAACAAGTTAGGTGATGCGTAATTACGTAAGATGTATGGCCGAAATAGTCCAGGAGATAATTTTATGCCGCCGCTGCCACTGCGATGAATGTCTGCAAATCCACGATGGACAAATGGGTTCGACAACTGAAAGAAGAGCGAGCGGGAAAATCACCCATAGCTTCACCCATGACACCTGAGCAGATTGAGATACGTGAGTTGAAGAAAAGACTTCAACGCGTTGAAATAGAAAGGGATATATTAAAAAAGCTACCGCGCTCTTGATGTCAGACTCCCTGAACAATTCTCATTAGTTGATAAACTCAGGGCGCGGTTTCCTGTTGCTGCTGTGTGCAATGTGTTTGGGGTTCATCGCAGCAGTTATAAATACTGGCGGCAGCCCAGGAAGCCTGACGCCACGAGAGTGGCATTACTGAGCCTTGTGCGTAAATTTTAGCGAAGCCAGCATAGCGATAACCAATTACATCATGGGATATTACAGCCAGCTCAGACCTCATCAATATAATGGAGGTCTCACGCCGAATGAATCAGAACGATTGTTCTGGAAAAACGCTAAAGCCGTGGCCAGTTTTTGTTGACCACTACATAACGACATGATTTTTATAATTAAATAACAAGGGGTGAACACTTTTTTATATAAAGTAATTTCTATCTTTTATTCGAAGCATCCAGATTCAGCATCGACACTGGCATTATTTATCAATCTAAATCAGTTGTAGGGCGTATGATGGCGTTCTGGACAAGAAGAGAGGCATAGGGAAATGACAGAGCAAGATTTACTGGATGCAGGCTTTACCGATAAAGAACTGAAAATACTTAATCAAAATATTGAAGCGGTGAAGGGAGCAACTTACGAATCACTTCTGAGAGACTTATCTAAGAGATTCTGGGGCGGCGTAATATGCTTATTTTTGATATTGCTTCCAACTTTATCAAGTATCCTTCAGTCTAACCCGTTGGATATGAGTCTTGTTTACACTAATACTGGAATAATCATTTTTGGGATAATCGTTATCTACTTTGTTATCCCAATGAAACTGGCTATCAAAGCTCGTCAGTATATTAAGCGTTCAGCATAGCCAGTAGGTATATTAGTTACTGTTGTAAATATCATCTTTACTAGTATAAGTCTTATCTATCACTCTAATTTTATTACCAGTAGAAATAACCTTGAGACTTAATGCTGTCTTTCCCATTGTGGTTATTTTCCTCTGGAAATCAGTTGGTAAATAATGAAAAAGTCGCCATGCCTCTGGTTTCAGGAAAAGACCACCTATAACGTAAAGTGAAGAACTAAGGTCTAAAACAAGGTAAGCCAGATCACCCGTCTTACGATCAAACCCCATGAACTCCGCCGTTTGCATCGTTTTTTCTCGGATCCATCCAGTGGGTTTTTTATCTCCTTGTATTTTTTGTACATTCTCTTGAACAGTATTGATGCCTGTTAAAACAAGCGTCGCTCCTGCAAGAACACCAATCACATTACCTGATGCCAGAGAAGCAGCAGCCACAGTGACTCCGGTTATGACCTGAACCCCTCCAAGAACAATAGCGATCCCGTCAATGATATAGCTAATTGTTTTTTCATGTCTTTCGAAGGTAGCCGTGGCATAAATTTTTGCCTCCCCCATAGACAGCATAAAATCTTGCTTTGACAGGTTTTCCATTTCTTCCTTGATGAATTGCATTGCCTGTTTTCGATCTTCCCGGCTTCTGGATGTAGCAAAGACATCCAGATTGTGTCTGGCAAATGATTCAACTGACGATACAAACTGAATGCGTAACATGATGTCCTGAATATAGCGTTCTGCCAGTGAGCGGGCCTGAGCTATTAAGCTCTCACATTCAATGCTTCCCATTGCCCGATAATACCGCTCATCCCTCTTGGCATTTGAACCTAAATAATCATCCATTTGGTTTTCCTTATTGATTAATGACACAAGAAAAATACGCCAAATATCCATGAACTAAAATGATGGGAAATCATTTGTATGGTTTCATACAGAATTGTGATTATTAATATCTGCCGTTAAATAAATTTTTGCCCTTGTGCGCTCTAATTTTTACTTTTATGTCTCATGCCACACATTGTAGATAAAAACCGTCACGTTAATTGCCCAAAACACATCAATTAAGACTACCATTGCGTTTTATGAAATTATGTTTGTTTCGCTCATCACAATGAGGTGAAGTATGCCAGCGCCCCGCAACTCAACCGCCGTACTGATTAACCGTGACCAGCTTTAGCAAATCCGCCAGATACAGGAACTGGAGCGCCAGCGCTCCGGGATCGGCGCTTGCCCGTCCATTCATACCGTGGCGCGAAGCCTGATTGATTCAGCGCTGGAACAACGTAAGCAGGCAGGAAAAAGCAATAAACGTTGATAAATCGGTATTGCATCAGTAATTAGCGGCTATTCGAGCTGAAAGGTATTAATGGCTAGCATCCGGGAAAGCGGAGCCGGTAAGCGTCAGGCATTGCCCGCGCCAGGTTGGAGGGGGTTCATTGTGGCCGTCCGGCTTTTGAGCACGGCGAACTGATTGCTGATTTGTGGGCGCAGGGGATGAGTTACCCGCAGATATCAGCGGAGCTGGTGGGCCGTGGAATCAAGGCGGGGAAAACTACCGTTTACAGCTTTAAAAGGTAACAGGGGCAGAGCGGAAAATATTTGTCATTGTCCCGGCTCGTTTATCTCGATGTGTAGTCTATGGTGTAGTCATTTCATTAAAAAAGGCGCTTCCCCATGCCGAGTAGCGCCTTTTTAAACAACAAGTTAACTGATTAGTATCAGTTCATGCCGTATTTTTTCAATTTCTTACGCAGCGTGCCACGGTTGATGCCCATCATCAGGGCAGCGCGGGTTTGGTTGCCACGGGTGTATTGCATCACCATGTCCAACAATGGCTGCTCTACTTCAGCCAATACCAGCTCATACAGATCATTAACATCCTGACCATTCAGTTGAGCAAAATAGTTCTTCAGTGCCTGTTTCACGGAGTCACGCAGAGGTTTTTGGGTAACCTGATCCTGTGAGTTAACGGTTGAAACGGTTAGTACGTCAGAATTTACGCGTTGTTCGAACATAGTTCTGTCAGCTCTTTATTTCTAATTACGCAAGATTTTCGAAGTATGCCTCCAACGCCTCAAGCTGTTCGCTTGCATCCTCAATGGCGTTGAATGTGCGCCGAAACTGGTCATTTGGAGCGTGTTCCTGTAGGTACCAGGAAACGTGTTTACGAGCAATTCGGTATCCCTTTGCATGACCATAAAAGTCATGAAGTTCCCCAATGTGTCCGCAAAGTAAGCGCTTCACCTCTGCCAGAGGCAGTGGAGGAAGCAGCTCTCCAGTGTCCAGATAATACTGGATTTCCCGAAAGATCCAGGGTCTTCCCTGAGCCGCACGTCCTATCATCAGAGCATCAGCCCCTGTATAGTCAAGCACAGCTCTGGCTTTAAGCGGGTCAGTAATGTCACCATTCGCGATTACCGGAATGGAAACTTTCTGCTTAACTGCCCGAATGCTGTCGTATTCAGCATCTCCCTGAAATAAACAGGCGCGGGTGCGTCCATGAATTGTCAGAGCCTGAATGCCACAGTCTTCAGCCAGTTGGGCAATCTCTTCACAGTTACGGTGCGCCGTATCCCAGCCAGTGCGAATCTTCAACGTAACAGGCACGTCAACTGCGTTAATCACCGTCGTCAGGATAGACTTCACCAGACTTGGGTATTGCAGCAGAGCGGAACCCGCCAGTTTGCGATTCACTTTCTTCGCCGGGCATCCCATATTGATATCAATAATCTGGGCGCCATTAGCCACATTAATGCGTGCGGCCTCTGCCATCTCATCAGGGTCACTACCGGCAATTTGCACGGTGCGAATTCCTGGTTCATTCACGTGCACCATTCGTAAACGTGATTTATCACTCGCCCAAACTTCAGGGTTAGATGACATCATCTCGGAAACAGTCAGTCCCGCTCCCATCTCGTAACACAGCGTCCTGAATGGTCTGTCAGTGATGCCAGCCATAGGTGCTGCAATCAGTCGATTTCTGAGCTGGTGTTGTCCAATGCGCATGAGTTAAGAAATGACCATACTTGCCTGCAAGGCGGCGTATATTACGCATTTTTAGCCAGAGATGAAAGGCCAAACTTTGAACAATCAGCTGTCGTAGATCAATGAATCCTCATCCCGCACACTGACATAAATAAATTAATCATTAAATTCAATGTATTGCGTGATATTGGTTGATTTGTGCGCTTTTATATTTTCGCCATAAACAGTGGTAATTCATGATTATTAGCGTGATAGATACCCGATAAAGTGCTGGTAAAATCACCAAAATCAGTGTTTTTCTGCGATCAGCATCTCATTTTGTTGCGATATATCACTGTGATGAATTGTTCTGCAGGGCATGAAGATGGGTGAGATTGTGATTCAGTAACGTGGTCAAAGACCACATTACTGAAGTACTATTTTTAACGTTTGATACCGGTAATTCGGCACCATTCTTCTTTTTCGGCAACAGGATCGAGGGTGAATTTATCCTGATACGCTGCACAAACCCCTTCAGCCTGGCTCGCCAGAACACCAGAAAGTCCAAGGAAACCGCCCTGAACTGGCAGCACGCTGATTAACGGTGCTAACTCACGTAATGGGCCGGCCAGGATATTTGCGACCACGACATCGGCGCTCATGGCTTCTGGCTGGTCTTGAGGTAAATACAGTTCCAGGCGGTCAGAAACACCATTGCGCTCTGCGTTATCACGGCTGGCCAGAATGGCTTGCGGGTCGATATCAATACCAATCGCTTTGGCCGCGCCCAATTTCAGCGCAGCAATCGCAAGGATCCCTGAGCCACAACCGAAATCGATGACCGTTTTACCTTCCAGATCCAGGCCATCAAGCCATTCAAGGCATAACGATGTGGTTGGGTGAGTCCCGGTACCAAACGCCAGACCCGGATCGAGCATCACGTTCACCGCAGTGGCATCAGGCACATCACGCCAGCTTGGACAAATCCACAGGCGCTTACCGAAACGCATTGGGTGGAAGTTATCCATCCATTCACGTTCCCAGTCTTTGTCTTCCAGCTGTTCGATTTTGTGCGGGAAACCCACGCTCAGAAGCGGGCAATTTTCGAGGATTGCGACCACTTCCTTCATGTCTGTTTCAGCGTCGTACAGGCCAATCACATCGGTATCGCCCCATAAGCGGGTTTCGCCCGGTAATGGCTCGAATACTGGTGTGTCATGGGTGTCCTGAAAGGTAACGGAAACCGCACCGCTTTCGATCAGCGCATCGCCGAGTTCTTCAGCGTTTGCGCCGGAGGTATTAATTTTCAGTTGGATCCATGGCATAGCGAAACTCTTTATTTATCAGTAGTTGAAACGAGTGCTGGAACAGGCAGTGGCTGACCAAAACGGTTGCCCACCAGGAACGCCAGCAAACTTAGTAATAAGGATGGCACAATGGGGTGGAAGCCCAGCAACTGGATATTGAAGCTCGCCAGCACGGCATACAGCCCGCCACCCACAATCATCGCGCTCAGCGCACCCGCAGCATTAGCACGTTCCCAATACAGGCCCAATACCAGTGGCCACAGGAATACCGCTTCAAGCCCGCCAAATGCCAGCAAGTTCAGCCAGATAATCATCTCTGGTGGACGCCAGGCGGCAAGCAGCAGTAACGCGCCGAGAATCAGCGTAATCACCGAGGACATTCTTTTCAGACGCCTTTCGTTGTGGATCTGTTCCGGGCGCATATTCAGATAAAGATCTTTGACGATCGTAGCGGATGATTGCAGCAATTGGGCATTAATTGTCGACATAATTGCCGCCATCGGCGCCGCCAGGAAAATCCCCGCCGCGATAGGGGGCAACACGGTGACCATCAGTGTTGGGATAACCAGATCCGGCACTTTCAAATCGGGTATGACTGCGCGGCCTAACGCCCCCGCCAGGTGCATACCAAACATCAGAATCGCGACCACAATCGTGCCGAGGATAATGCCACGATGCACGGCTTTGCTGTCTTTATAAGAGATGCAGCGCACCGCGGTGTGAGGCAAACCAATCACTCCGAAACAGACCAGCACCCAGAAGGAGGTCATAAACGTCGGCGACAGAATGTCATCTGCACCCTGCGGTGAAACCAGTTTAGGATTGATATGCTGGAGCGTATCTACCGCGTTATGCAATCCGCCTGCCGCATGTACGATGCCAACTAACAGCAGAATCGTACCAATTAACATCACCATTCCTTGCATTGCGTCATTGAGCACGCTGGCACGGAAGCCGCCAAAAGCAGTGTAAAGCGCGATACTGATGCCGAAAATCAACAGGCCCGTTTCGTAGGGAATACCCGCCGCCGTCTCAAGCAGGCGCGCACCACCGATGAACTGCACGGTCATTGCGCCAACAAAAGCCACTAACAAGCTAATGCTTGCCAGCCACACCAGCAGGCGGCTTTGATAACGCGCGTACAACATGTCATTGAGCGTCACCGCATTATAACGACGCGCAAGAATGGCGAATTTTTTCCCCAGAATTCCCAGTGACAGCCACACCGCCGGGAGCTGAATCATCGCCAGCAATACCCAGCCAAGCCCATATTTGTATGCAGCCCCTGGCCCGCCGATAAACGAACTGGCGCTGATGTAGGTTGCGGTGAGAGTCATCGCCAGTACGAATCCGCCCATTGAGCGACTGCCGAGGAAATATTCGTTGAGGAAATTCCCCGTCGTGCGGCGTTTCATGGCGTACATAGAAATGCCAAAAACCACCAGCAGGTAAGCTACCAGCGGCAGAATGACTTCAAGCTGCATGATCATCCTCCAGAGGAATATCACGGAAGATAAATTTCACCATCGCCCAGCATAGTAAAATGAACAGCAAAGGTACCAGCAAACAGGCCATTTCAAACCAGTGCGGTAGGCCTGTAGGGCCAATCTCATTACCAGGTAAGTAAGCGGCCACTAACCATGCTGCAAGATAGAGAAGGGTTAGCCAAAGTGCCCAGCGGGCTTCTTTATTGGCCTGAACAAAACGCGCGTCCATTATTGTCCCTTGAGTTAGCGGAAAGCGGCGATTGTAACGCATAGCGGCGGGATGGGGATCAAAAAAGAAAAAGGCCGGAAACCGGCCTTTTATACCCATAATCCTTCAAGTTGCAGGGGTGTTGGCTGCAATCACTTACCCGAATCACTTACTTAAGTAAGCTCATCGGGATAAGCTCTTTTGCCGCCTACCTGCAACCCGAATGCTAACGGGTATCACGATGTCACTTAAGAAAACTTAGTCTTGAAGACCCAGTTTCTTCTCCAGATAGTGGATGTTAGTCCCACCATGCTGGAAGTTTTCATCGTTCATAATGCGAGTCTGCAAATCAACGTTGGTTTTAATGCCATCGATGATCAGCTCAGCCAACGCATTTTTCATACGAGAAATCGCAACTTCGCGGGTTTCACCGTAGCAGATCAGTTTGCCAATCATGGAATCATAATACGGCGGTACAGTGTAGCCGGCGTAAATGTGTGATTCCCAACGCACACCAAAACCACCTGGCGCATGGAAGCGTGTGATTTTGCCTGGGCTTGGCAGGAAGGTGTTCGGGTCTTCGGCGTTGATACGGCACTCTACCGCGTGGCCTTTAACATGAACGTCTTCTTGCTTAATGGACAGTGGCTGACCCGCAGCAATACGCAGCTGTTCTTTAATCAGGTCAACGCCGGTGATCATTTCTGTTACCGGGTGCTCAACCTGAATACGGGTGTTCATTTCAATGAAGTAGAACTCGCCGTTTTCGAACAGGAACTCGAAAGTACCTGCGCCGCGATAGTTGATATCAACACACGCTTTAGCACAGCGTTCGCCGATGAATTTACGCAGTTCAGGCGTGATGCCTGGTGCTGGCGCTTCTTCAACAACTTTCTGGTGACGACGCTGCATGGAGCAGTCACGTTCTGCCAGATAAATCGCTTTGCCCTGGCCATCAGCCAACACCTGAATCTCGATGTGGCGTGGGTTTTCCAGGTACTTTTCCATATAGACCATGTCGTTGTTGAAAGCAGCTTTTGCTTCCGCACGGGTCATATTAATGGATTGTTCCAGATCGGCATCGCTACGTACGACACGCATACCACGACCGCCGCCGCCGCCGGACGCTTTGATAATTACCGGGTAACCGATGCGTTTAGCATGGGCACGGTTTTTATCCATATCGTCATTCAGCGGGCCGTCAGAACCTGGTACGCAGGGTACGCCAGCTTTCTTCATTGCGTTGATAGCAGAAACTTTATCGCCCATCAGACGGATAGTTTCAGCACGCGGGCCAATGAAGATGAAGCCTGAACGCTCAACTTGCTCAGCAAAGTTGGCGTTTTCAGACAAGAAGCCATAACCCGGGTGAATCGCAACCGCACCAGTAATTTCTGCTGCAGAGATGATTGCCGGGATATTCAGATAGCTTTTGACAGACGGAGCCGGACCGATACAAACGGTTTCATCTGCCAGTAATACGTGTTTTAAATCGCGATCCGCAGTGGAGTGCACGGCGACAGTCTTGATGCCCAGTTCTTTACAGGCACGAAGAATACGCAGTGCAATCTCGCCACGGTTAGCGATGACAATTTTATCCAACATAATCGCCTCGTTACTCGATGACGACCAGCGGCTCGTCAAATTCAACCGGTTGGCCATTTTCAACCAGGATGGCTTTAACCACACCGGCTTTGTCAGCTTCGATCTGGTTCATCATTTTCATCGCTTCAACGATGCACAGAGTGTCGCCAACGTTAACTTTCTGGCCAACTTCGATAAATGCTTTAGCATCCGGGCTTGGGGTGCGGTAGAAAGTACCGACCATTGGGGAACGCACGATGTGACCACTGATTTCAGCAGCTGCTGGTGCTTCTGCCGGAGCGGCAGGTGCAACAACGTTAGACAGACCGGCCTGCGGCTGTGGCTGGTACATTGGAGCGGCATAAGCCTGTTGCATCATTGGGAAACCGGTGTTTGCCGGTGCGCGGCTGATGCGTACAGATTCTTCGCCTTCAGAAATTTCCAGTTCAGAAATGCCTGATTCTTCAACCAGCTCGATCAGTTTTTTAATCTTACGAATATCCATGAGTGGGTTCCGTACTCTTGTTTAGATGGATTTTGACAAGCGTTTTACCGCAGTCTGTAGTGCATATGAATAGCCGTCAGCGCCTAATCCGCAGATGACACCAACAGCTTTATCAGAAAGATATGAATGATGGCGGAACGGTTCGCGCGCATGCACATTGCTCAGATGTATCTCGATAAACGGAATATCAACCGCTAATAAGGCATCACGCAGTGCAACGCTCGTATGAGTAAACGCGGCCGGATTAATCAGAATAAAATCAACAGTGTCTTTAGCCTGATGAATACGGTCGATCAATTCATATTCTGCATTTGATTGCAGGTGGCTGAACGAGACATGTAGCGTTTTTGCTTCTTCTTCGAGCGAGTTAACAATTTGGGCTAAAGTCTGCGTGCCGTACTTCTCAGGCTCACGTGTACCCAGCATGTTAAGATTCGGGCCGTTCAAAAGCAAAATGTGAAAATTAGCCGACATCGTGCTGCCATCTCCTGCAATTTGTAGGTATTTTACAAAATATACCTAAGTTGCTCGGTTGTCACCTTCAGAGCCAGAAAATGGCCTGTCAGAAAAACCAAAGTCGCACATTATAACGATTTCGTAGCAATTGGCAGCTAAATACTGGTCTTATCAGGGAAGATGATCAACTGATATCCCTTTAAGAGGGACGGTTGTTCACTTTTCTGCGGGGAACGACACATATCCTGGGCTAACGCCACCACTGACGGAATTTCTTGTAGCGCAAGGCTAACAAGAGGATTGCGCCCAGAGCATACAGTAATGGCTGCGGTGAGATAACCTTTACTGACCAGAGATAATGAATCGGTGCAAGGATGGCGACAAGATAGACGAAGTTATGCAGTTTTTGCCAACGTGGTCCCAATTTTCGTTGTAAAGATTGGGTCGAAGTTGCTGCCAATGATAACAGCACCAACCAACTGATAATTCCTAAAGTTAAATAGGGACGTGTGACCAACTCCCGGCCCAGTAGCGCCAGATTGTTGATGCCTAATTCCAGCGTAGCGTAGCTAACTAAGTGGAGCGTGGCCCACGCAAAGCACCATAATCCCAACAACCGACGGGTTCGAATTAGCAATGGTTGCTTCCCGTAGCGTGCCAGAGGTGTGACTAACAGCGTCGCCAACAAGAGTTTAAGCGCCATTCTGCCGGTAAAATGCTGGATATCTTTAGCCGGGTCAGCACTCAACTGCCCCTGACTGGCGGCATAAAAGAGCCAGACAAAAGGCAAAAAGGCGGCGAGATGCAGCACCACCTTCAGCAACGTTACCTGCTTTGCTGTTAATCTCACTTTAGAAGTTCTCCTTCAAATTCAAGCCGCGATAGAGCGAACTCACCTGGTCGGCATAACCATTAAACAGCAGCGTTGGTTGTCGTTTTACATCCAGCACGCCGCCTGAACCAATGAATCTTTCGCTGGCCTGTGACCAGCGCGGGTGGTCAACATTGGGGTTTACGTTGGCATAAAACCCATATTCATCTGGTGCGGCCATATTCCACGTGGTGGGCGGTAACTCACTAACCAGTTTGATACTGACAATCGACTTTATCCCTTTAAATCCGTACTTCCATGGCACGGTGAGACGTATCGGTGCTCCATTTTGCGGTGGTAGCGCTTTGCCATACACACCAACGGTCAGCAGCGTGAGAGGGTGCATCGCCTCATCAAGACGTAACCCTTCAACATAGGGATACTTCAATCCGCCGCCGATAAAACGGTCTTTCTGCCCGGGCATTTGATCCGGGTCGTAAAGCGTTTCGAATGCGACATATTTCGCTTTGCTGGTGGGTTCGACCAGCGCCAGCAGTTTACTAAGCGGGAAACCTATCCACGGCACTACCATCGACCACGCTTCTACACAACGCATCCGGTAAATACGTTGCTCCAGCGGGAATTTCTTATACAGATCGTCGAGGTCCAGCGTTTGTGGTTTTGCTACTTCACCGCTAATCGTCACTTTCCACGGATCGGTTTTTAGACTTCCGGCATTGGCTGCGGGGTCGGCTTTATCCAGACCAAATTCATAGAAGTTATTGTAGCCAGTCACTTTATCTTCTGGCGTCATGGCGAGTTTTGCCTGCCACTGTTCTGGTTGGCTAAATTGCAGCGGTTTTCCCGATGGAGCGGGCGGACGGTCGTTCCCTTTAAACCAGGAGAGAATATCCGCATGCGCAGACTGAGGAAGCGAGAGGGCAGCCGCACCGATACCCAGCGCTTTCAGTACCTGGCGGCGTTTCATCATAAAAACTGATTCGGGTGTGACATCTGCTTCTGTAAAGCGGGTTAGCTTCTTCATCTTTCTCTCCAGCATGGCTTTATCAACTAAGCATGACGGAGAACGCTGAAGGCTGCGAATATGTCACAAAAAATTGAAACTTAAACCACATGGCCGGGTTTAGTTGCGGTGGTGTTAATGGGAGAAAAGACGATGAAGGCTATACTTGAATAGCGGCTTATATACGCATCCTTTGCAACAAAGGATAAGAATGTGTTCAGCGTGTTTGCCTGAATAGCGCTTTTGCTATGTAATGCCGCATCACGTCAGGCTGGTCTATCTTCACCAAACGGAGTTAACTCAAGGATGCGATTAACGACGAAACTTTCTGCTTTTATGACGCTGCTGACTGGCCTCGCGATTTTTGTGACGCTGGTGGGGTGTTCATTAAGCTTCTTTAATGCGATGCATTATAAAGTTCATCAACGAGTGGTTGCGGTTGCCACCATCATTGATAACGATTTGGTTTCAAGTTCCCCCGAAGCGCTGATCAAGCGCCTCAACGAAGTCATGGTTCCCATTGATATCACCGAAGTGGCATTCAAAGTGGGCGGCAACACGGTTTACCAGCATCAACTGAGCCAAACCTATCGCTTACTGGGAAATAGCTACAGTTTTCGCACCGTGACTGTTGAATTAATGAAGCATCCGGGAATGTTCCTTACGCTCACCTATCGCGATCCGGTCGCCAATTATTACAACTCTCTATTCACGACGGTTCCACTTTCAATCACGGTTGGCTTCATGCTTATCGTGCTGTTTTTTGCTATCCGCTGGATGAAAAAACAACTCGTCGGACAGGAGCTTCTGGAAAGCAGAGCCCGGCGAATTCTGAATGGTGAAAGAGGCGTTGAAGTGCGTGGTTCGGTGCTGGAATGGCCTCCACAAGCCAGTAGCGCACTGGATTTACTGCTCTCAGATCTGCAAAACGCGAGCGATCAGCGCAGCCGCATGGATACCTTGATTCGTGCATATGCCGCGCAAGATGCGAAAACCGGTCTGAACAATCGTCTGTTCTTTGATAACCAACTGGCGACTTTGCTTGATGAACAAGAGCAAGTGGGTGCCCATGGCGTGGTGATGATTATCCGCTTACCGGATTTTGACACCTTGCATGAAACATGGGGACGCAATGCGGTCGAAGAGTACCTGTTTACCATTATTAATATGTTGTCGACTTTTGTGATGCGTTACCCCGGCGCTTTGCTGGCGCGTTATTTCCGCAGCGATTTTGCCGTTTTGTTACCGCATCGCACCTTAAAAGAAGCCGACAGCATTGCAAGCCAGTTACTGAAGGCCGTTGATACGTTGCCGCCAACGCGGATGCTTGACCGTAATGACATGATGCATATCGGTATTTGCGCATGGCGAAGTGGGCAGACCAAAGAGCAGGTGATGGAGAACGCAGAAGTCGCGACGCGAAACGCTTCTTTGCAAGGGGCGAACAGTTGGTCGGTGTATGACGATAGTTTGCCGGAAAAAGGGCGCGGCAATGTGAAATGGCGTACGCTCATTGAGCAGGTCTTGCAGCGTGGCGGTCCGCGCTTTTACCAAAAACCGGCGGTGATGCGTAATGGATACGTTCATCATCGCGAAATAATGTGTCGGATTTTCGACGGCGAACAAGAAGTGCTGGCGGCAGAATATATGCCGATGGTGAAACAGTTTGGTTTATCGGAGCAGTATGACCGACAGACCATCGCCCGATTGTTGCCATTAGCCGGTTTCTGGCCAGAAGAAAACCTGGCTATTCAGGTGTCAGTCGAGTCATTGATTCGTGCTCCGTTCCAGCGTTGGTTGCGTGATGCGTTGATGCAATCAGAAAAATCGCTTCGACGACGTATTCTTTTTGAACTTGCAGAGGCAGATGTTTGTCAACACATCAGCCGATTGCAGCCTGTGATTCGCTTGATAAAAGCATTGGGGGCGCGTGTTGCGGTCTCCCATGCGGGTTTGACCGTGGTTAGCGCCTCTTATATTAAAGAGTTGGATGTGGAGTTGATAAAGTTGCATCCTGGGCTTGTGCGTAACATCGAGAAACGAACGGAAAATCAGCTATTTGTTCAGAGCCTGGTTGAGGCCTGTAACGGGACTCAGACCCAAGTTTTTGCGGTTGGAGTCAGAACGCGAAGGGAATGGCAGACACTGGTGGAGAAAGGCGTGGCGGGTGCTCAGGGGGATTTTTTTGCGGCCTCTCAACCACTAGACAGCAACGTGAAAAAATATTCGCAAAGATACTCGGTTTAACCTGCCGTTTATAAATATTTCACGTAGAATAACGCGCGCTGCATCTCAAGGGGGCCAATACGCCTGCTGACCAGATTGTTGAAGCATGAAATGAACCCGGTTTGCTTCCTTGCACTGTTCGTTTAACCTACAGCGTTTGTTTGTTTCCTCCGCAGTTCGAGGATAAACGTGTCGAAAGTGTAACGGTCGTAGTAAACTGCACAATTTTTCACCATTGCAGAACATTTTTGCGCCTTGTCGCTGCAATGAGTGGTTGGTAAAGTAAGCGGATTTTGTTTCCGCCCCAGCTTTCAGGATTATCCCTTAGTATGTTGAAAAAATTTCGTGGCATGTTTTCCAATGACCTGTCCATTGACCTGGGTACCGCGAATACCCTGATTTATGTGAAAGGACAAGGCATCGTACTGAATGAGCCATCTGTCGTGGCTATTCGCCAGGATCGTGCCGGTTCACCTAAAAGCGTTGCGGCCGTAGGTCATGATGCTAAACAGATGCTGGGTCGTACCCCTGGCAACATCGCAGCTATCCGTCCAATGAAAGATGGCGTTATCGCCGATTTCTTCGTGACCGAAAAAATGCTGCAGCACTTCATCAAACAAGTGCATAGCAACAGCTTTATGCGTCCAAGCCCGCGTGTACTGGTTTGTGTGCCAGTTGGCGCAACTCAGGTTGAACGTCGTGCTATCCGTGAATCTGCACAAGGTGCAGGTGCTCGTGAAGTGTTCCTGATTGAAGAGCCAATGGCTGCAGCTATCGGCGCAGGCCTGCCAGTTTCTGAAGCGACCGGTTCTATGGTTGTGGATATCGGTGGTGGTACTACCGAAGTTGCTGTTATCTCTTTGAATGGCGTCGTCTACTCTTCTTCTGTCCGTATCGGTGGTGACCGCTTCGATGAAGCCATCATTAATTATGTGCGCCGTAACTATGGTTCACTGATTGGTGAAGCCACTGCCGAACGTATCAAACACGAAATCGGTTCTGCTTACCCGGGCGACGAAGTGCGTGAAATCGAAGTGCGTGGTCGTAACCTGGCTGAAGGTGTTCCACGTGGCTTCACTCTGAACTCCAATGAAATCCTTGAAGCTCTGCAAGAACCACTGACCGGTATTGTGAGTGCGGTAATGGTTGCGCTGGAACAGTGCCCGCCAGAACTGGCTTCCGATATTTCAGAGCGTGGTATGGTTCTGACTGGTGGTGGCGCATTGCTGCGTAACCTCGACCGTCTGCTGATGGAAGAAACAGGCATTCCGGTAGTAGTTGCAGAAGATCCATTGACTTGCGTAGCCCGTGGCGGTGGCAAGGCACTGGAAATGATCGACATGCACGGCGGCGACTTGTTCAGCGAAGAGTAATCAGCCACACGTAAAAGGCAGTGATTATCACTGCCTTTTCTTGCTGGCCCTGGAATACGCATAGCCTATGAAGCCAATTTTTAGCCGTGGCCCTTCGTTGCAGTTTCGCCTAATTCTGGCGGTGCTGGTGGCGATTGGTGTCATTATTGCTGATAGCCGTCTGGGTACGTTCAGTCAGATTCGAACGTATATGGATACTGCCGTCAGTCCTTTCTATTTTGTCTCAAATGGTCCCCGTGAATTGCTCGACAGCGTCTCGCAAACACTGGCATCACGCGACCAGCTAGAACTCGAAAATCGTGCACTGCGTCAGGAACTGATCCTGAAAAACAGCGAACTTCTGATGATGGGTCAATATCGTCAGGAAAACGCACGTCTGCGTGAATTACTTGGCTCACCGTTGCGTCAGGACGAGCAAAAAATGGTGACTCAGGTTATCTCAACCGTTAACGATCCTTACAGTGACCAGGTGGTTATTGATAAAGGTAGCGTGAACGGGGTCTATGAAGGCCAGCCTGTCATTAGTGATAAAGGTGTCGTAGGTCAGGTAGTTGCGGTGGCGAAACTCACCAGCCGCGTATTGCTTATCTGTGATGCGACCCATGCACTGCCGATTCAGGTTCTGCGCAACGATATTCGTATCATTGCGGCGGGTAATGGTTGTACCGACGATCTGCAACTGGAACATTTACCGGCCAATACTGATATTCGTGTCGGTGATGTGTTAGTGACATCTGGTTTAGGCGGGCGCTTCCCGGAAGGTTATCCAGTGGGTGTCGTTTCTTCAGTGAAACTTGATACTCAGCGTGCATACACCGTTATTCAGGCTCGTCCAACTGCTGGCTTACAACGTCTGCGTTATTTGCTGCTGTTGTGGGGCGCGGATCGTGAAGGGAAAACCCCGATGCCGCCTGATGAAGTTCATCGCGTTGCGAATGAGCGTCTGATGCAAATGATGCCGCAGGTTTTACCGGCCGCTGATTCTGTTGGACCACCGGCTCCGGTTCCACCACCCGCAACGGGCATTACCACTCCAGCGCCTGCAGGGAATACTGTTTCTGCTGCACCTGCAAGCCAGGGAGGGCAGTAGTGGGAAGTTACCGTAGCCAGGGCCGTTGGGTAATCTGGCTTTCTTTCCTCGTCGCCTTGCTGTTACAAGTAATGCCCTGGCCTGACGATTTAAAAGTCTATCGTCCGGACTGGGTATTACTGATCCTGCTTTACTGGATTCTGGCTCTGCCACACCGCGTAAATGTCGGCACAGGTTTTATCGTGGGTGCCATACTGGATTTAATCAGTGGTTCCACCCTTGGCGTTCGGGCGTTATCTCTGAGCATCGTTGCTTATCTGGTGGCGTTAAAGTACCAGCTATTCCGCAATCTCGCGCTTTGGCAACAGGCTTTGGTGGTTATGCTGTTGTCATTGATGACAGATGTCATTGTTTTCTGGTCTGAATTTTTAGTTATCAATGTCTCTTTCCGCCCAGAAATATTCTGGAGCAGTGTGGTCAATGGTGTACTGTGGCCATGGATCTTCTTGTTGATGCGTAAAATTCGCCAACAATTTGCTGTGCAATAGGATTTAACATGACATCTTTGTATCTGGCATCGGGTTCCCCACGTCGTCAGGAATTGCTGACTCAGTTGGGCGTATCGTTTGAGCGCATCATTACTGATGTAGAAGAGCAGCGTCTTAGCGCTGAGAGTGCGCAACAGTACGTAGTGCGTCTGGCGCGTGATAAAGCACGGGCAGGCGTTGCACTCGCTCAACATGACTTACCGGTATTAGGTGCTGATACGATTGTTATCTACAATGGCAATGTGTTGGAAAAACCTAAAGATGAACAACATGCTGCAGATATGCTTCGGATGCTATCCGGAAATCAGCACCAGGTAATGACGGCCGTTGCGCTGGCGGACAGTGAGTCGTTGCTTGATTGCCTGGTGACGACTGAAGTGACATTTCGAGCATTATCAGAACAGGATATCGCTGATTACGTTTCCAGCGGTGAACCCATGGATAAAGCAGGTGCATACGGTATTCAAGGGCTTGGTGGCTGTTTTGTCAGGAAGATTAATGGCAGCTACCATGCTGTAGTCGGTTTACCGCTAGTTGAAACCTATGAATTGCTGAGTAATTTTCACGCATTGCGTGATGGACGAGGAAAACATGACGGCTGAATTGTTAGTCAACGTGACCCCATCGGAAACTCGGGTGGCTTACATTGATGGTGGAATACTGCAAGAGATTCATATCGAACGCGAAGCACGTCGCGGGATCGTAGGGAATATCTACAAAGGTCGTGTAAGCCGGGTGCTTCCGGGGATGCAGGCGGCATTTGTAGATATTGGCCTTGATAAGGCAGCGTTTCTTCACGCTTCTGACATCATGCCACATACCGAATGTGTGGCGGGCGAAGAGCAGAAGAACTTCACCGTACGAGATATTTCCGAACTGGTACGCCAGGGCCAGGATTTAATGGTTCAGGTGGTCAAAGATCCGCTGGGCACCAAAGGCGCTCGTTTGACTACCGACATCACGCTGCCATCTCGTTACCTGGTGTTTATGCCGGGTGCTTCCCACGTCGGGGTTTCCCAGCGCATTGAAAGTGAAGCCGAGCGTGAACGCCTGAAACGTGTGGTGAATGCGTATTGCGATGAGCAGGGCGGATTTATTATTCGCACCGCTGCTGAAGGCGTATGTGAAGACGATTTAGCGTCAGATGCGGCTTACCTCAAGCGTGTCTGGACCAAAGTGAGTGAGCGCAAAAAGCGTAATAAAACTCGCTGCCAACTCTACGGTGAACTGGCGCTGGCACAACGTGTGCTGCGTGATTTTGCCGATGCCGCTCTTGACCGTATTCGTGTCGATTCCCGTCTTACTTACGACATGCTGTTGGAATTTACCGAAGAATACATGCCGGAAATACACAGCAAAATCGAACACTACAGTGGTCGCCAGCCTATTTTTGACCTGTTTGACGTTGAGAACGAAATCCAGCGTGCGCTAGAGCGAAAAGTTGAGCTGAAATCAGGTGGCTACCTGGTTATCGACCAGACTGAAGCGATGACGACTGTGGATATCAACACCGGGGCTTTCGTCGGCCACCGCAATCTTGATGACACAATTTTCAACACCAATATTGAAGCGACACAGGCGATAGCCCGCCAGTTACGTTTACGCAACCTCGGTGGCATTATCATTATCGATTTCATCGACATGAGTAATGAAGACCATCGCCGACGTGTGTTGCACTCTCTCGAACAGGCGTTGAGCAAAGATCGCGTGAAAACCAGTATTAACGGTTTCTCTCAACTCGGACTGGTTGAGATGACGCGCAAACGCACCCGTGAAAGCGTTGAACATGTGCTTTGTAACGACTGTCCAACTTGCCATGGTCGCGGTACCGTGAAAACCGTAGAAACCGTGTGCTATGAAATTATGCGTGAAATTGTGCGCGTGCATCATGCTTACGATTCCGACCGTTTCCTGGTTTACGCTTCACCAGCGGTAGGGGAAGCGCTGAAAAGCGAAGAGTCCCACTCTTTGGCTGAAGTGGAAATTTTCGTCGGCAAGCAAGTCAAAGTTCAGATCGAGCCGCTCTATAATCAAGAGCAATTCGACGTGGTTATGATGTAACTCGCCGCACGGATATACCCATCGGCCTTCAATATGCAGGGTTGTTGGCTGCTCTTGTTCACCCGAATCACTTACTAAAGTAAGCTCATCGGGATTCATGCAATTGCCGCCTACCTGCATCTTAAAGTGACTTGGGTATAGTGCAGATTTGAGTTCCGCTCCGGCGGCCAACAAGGAGATATTCGTGAGGCGACTGCCCGGCATTCTGCTGCTCACTGGCGCAACGTTGATCGTTATCGTCGCACTGCTGGTGAGTGGTTTGCGGCTGGTTTTGCCGCATCTCAATGCCTGGCGTCCAGCGCTGCTCGAAAAAATAGAAGCCATGACGGGTGCGCCCGTCGATGCCAGCCAGATCCAGGCAAACTGGGAAAATTTCGGCCCAACGCTTGATGTCCGCGATATCAAAGCGGGACTGAAAGATGGTGGCGAACTGAAGGTTAAGCGTGTCACGCTGGCGCTCGACCTGTGGCAAAGTATTTTGCACGCTCGCTGGCAGTTCCGCGATCTCACTTTTTACCAATTGCAGGTTCGAACCAACACCCCGTTAAGTCGAAATAAAGGGGACAGTAAGCTCGAACCGGGCAAAATCAGCGATCTTTTTTTACGCCAGTTCGATCACTTCGATCTGCGCGATAGCTCCCTGAGTTTCCTCACCATTTCCGGCCAGCGCGCCGAACTCACCATTCCGCAATTAACCTGGCTTAACACCAAAAACCGTCACCGCGCCGAAGGGCTGGTCAGCTTGTCGAGCTTTAATGGCCAACACGGTGTGGCGAAAGTCAGAATGGATTTGCGTGACGAAAATGGTTTATTGAACATTGGTAAAGTCTGGTTGCAGGCCGAAAACGTTGACATGAAACCGTGGCTTGGCCGCTGGATGAAAGACAATGTCGATTTAAAAACTGCTGAATTCACCCTTGAAGCCTGGATGGATATCAAAGCTGGCGATATTTCGGGTGGCAACGTCTGGTTGAAGCAAGGCGGCGCAAGCTGGGCGGGGAAACGTTCCGAGCATCGGCTGTCCGTTGATAATCTTATGGCGCGCGTAAATCGTTCTGGTGCAGGCTGGGATCTTGCGATTCCTTCGACCAATATCACGCTGGATGGTAAAACCTGGCCTAAAGGCTCGTTGGCGCTGGCGTGGATTGCGCCTCAAAGTGTCGGTGGTAAAGAGAATGAGCGCAGTGACGAACTGCGTGTGCGGGCTACCAATATGGAGCTGGAAAGCTTCACTGGCTTATCGCCGATCGCAGAAAAGATTTCGCCAGACTTCGGTGAGATTTGGAATACGCTGCAACCGCGCGGACACATCGACGTTCTGGAGGTGGATATTCCGCTTCAGCAGACTGAAAACACCCGTATGCAAGGGCGCTGGAAAGACGTCAGTTGGAAGCAATGGAAGATGCTGCCGGGCGTTGAACACTTCTCCGGGTCGGTGACGGGCGGCGTCGGGCACGGCCAGCTTAATGCGCAGGTTCTTAATGCCAAAATGCCATACGAGGGCGTATTCCGTGCGCCGCTGGAAATTGAACGCGCCGTTGCAACACTTGAATGGCAGAAAAATGCCGCAGGTTTCCAGCTTGATGGCAAAAATCTCGATGTAAAAGCGCGTTCTGTTTGGGCCGCCGGTGACTTCCGTTACTACCAGCCGACAGACAATGAACCGTGGCTTGGGATTCTTGCCGGGATCAGCACCCATAATGGCGCTGATGCGTGGCGTTACTTCCCTGAAAACCTGATGGGCAAAGAGTTGGTTGATTACCTCAGCGGTGCGATTCAGGGGGGGGAAGCGGATAACGCGACGTTGGTTTACGGGGGTAATCCTCATCTATTCCCTTATGTGCACAACGAAGGGCAGTTCCAGGTATATGTCCCGTTGTATAACGCGAAATATGCTTTCCAGCCTGACTGGCCTGCGCTTGAAAACCTGAATATCACTCTGGATTTCATCAATAACGGTTTGTGGATGAAATCAGATGAAGTGAAACTGGGCGGTGTGACCGGACGTAATCTGACGGCGGTAATCCCGGATTACGCGAAGCAAAAACTGTTGGTTGATTCTGATATCAGTGGTCCTGGCAGTGCGGTTGGCCTCTATTTCAAAGACACTCCGCTTAAAGATTCTCTTTCCTCCGCACTTGATGAACTCCAGATTGGTGGCGATGTGAATGCTCGCTTACATCTGGATATCCCGTTTAATGGCGATGCGACCACTGCCTCGGGTGATGTTCAGCTCAAAAATAATACATTGCTGATAAAACCCCTTTCCAGCACGCTGACCAATCTGAACGGTAAGTTCAGCTTTGTTAACGGCGATCTGGAAAGTGAGCCGATGAAAGCCACCTGGTTTAACCAACCCATTGGTATTGAGTTCAATACTAAAACCGGTGAGAAAGACTACAAGGTGGGCGTCAACTTGCTGGGTGACTGGCAGCCGACAAAAATGGGCATTGTGCCTGAGCCAATCAGTAAAGAATTGAGTGGTAATGTTCCCTGGAAAGGCGATGTGGCGATTACGCTCCCGTACCGCGGAGAGGCGAACTACAAAATTAACGTTGCGGCAGACTTGAAAAATGTGAGCAGTCACTTACCTCCTCCCGTCGATAAATCCGCGGGGCAAGCGCTGCCGTTGAATGTTGCTGTGAAAGGCGATCTCAATAGTTTCGATCTGACAGGTAACGCGGGTCCGAAAAACCATTTCGCCAGTCGCTGGTTGCTGAGTAAAAAACTCACCCTTGACCGGGCGATTTGGGCAACCAACAGCCACACCGTTCCGCCACTACCTGACAATTCTGGCTTAGAACTGGATCTTCCCGCGATGGATGGTGCGCAATGGCTGGCAATATTCAGCCACGGCGCGGTGGAAAGTGTCGGTAACTCGGCCTCATTCCCGACTAATGTTACATTGCGTACACCTTCGCTGACGTTTGCGGGTCAGCAATGGAACAACCTGAGTCTGCTTTCCCATGCGATTCCAAATGGTACTCGCGTCGAAGCCCAGGGCCGCGAAGTGAATGGCTCGTTGACGATGCAAAATAATGCACCGTGGCGAGCAGCCATCAAATATCTCTATTTCAACCCTGACTGGGGCAATAGCACCGCTAAATCGACCAGCGCTTCGCCATTGGGCGAAAGCAACGCGATTGATTTCCGGGAGTGGCCTGATTTGCAGCTGCGCTGTGCAGAATGTTGGCTGTGGGGGCAGAAATATGGCCGCATTGACGGTGATTTCGCGGTTAAAGGGAACACGCTTGAACTGGAAAACGGTTTAATCGATTCTGGATTTGCAAGGCTCACCGCCAGTGGCCAGTGGGTGAACAACCCGGCAGAAGAACGCACATCGTTAAAAGGTAACTTACACGGTACTAAACTCGATGCGGCGACTAACTTCTTTGGCATCAAGACGCCAATTCAGGGTTCCTCGTTTGATGCGGACTATGATTTACACTGGCGCGACAAACCGTGGCAGCCGGATGTGGCCTCATTAAACGGCATCCTGCATACCAAACTGGGCAAAGGGCAAATTGCCGATTTGGGTACCGGCCACGCTGGGCAATTGCTACGCCTGGTCAGTGTCGATGCGTTGATGCGTAAACTGCGTTTCGACTTCAGCGACACCTTCGGCGATGGCTTCTACTTTGACTCCATCCGCAGCACCGCCTGGATTAAAGACGGCGTACTGCATAGCGATGACACGCTGGTGGACGGGCTGGAAGCCGATATTGGCATGAAGGGCTCTGTCGATTTAGTGAAACGTCGCCTCGACGTTGAAGCGGTCATTGCACCTGAAATTTCTGCTACCGTCGGCGTGGCAACGGCATTTGTGGTGAACCCGATAATCGGCGCCGCCGTGTTTGCCGCCAGTAAAGTGTTAGGGCCGCTGTGGAGCAAAATCTCGGTACTGCGCTACCACATCACCGGTCCAGTCGATAAACCGCAAATCAATGAAGTGCTTCGCCAGCCAAGGCATAAGGAAGCTAAGTGATTTGACGCGCGCAGTTAATTGCCTCAAGCTCAATAGATATCTCCAATCGATAGACAAATAAGAGTAGCGAAACGATGAGTCTGAACCTGGTAAGTGAGCAGTTGCTGTCTGCGAATGGCTTAACCCATCAAGATCTGTTTTCCATTTTGGGACAATTATCCGAGCGCCGACTCGACTATGGGGATCTCTATTTCCAGTCCAGTTATCACGAATCGTGGGTGCTGGAAGATCGCATCATTAAAGATGGTTCTTACAACATCGATCAGGGCGTCGGTGTGCGCGCGGTTAGCGGCGAGAAAACCGGTTTCGCTTATGCCGACCAGGTGAGCTTGTTGGCACTGGAACAAAGTGCACATGCCGCCCGAAGCATCGTGCAGGATAAAGGCAATGGCCGCGTACAAACATTAGGTGCTGTGCAGCACAGTGCGTTGTATACCAGCGCTGATCCTCTGCAGAGCATGACGCGTGAAGAGAAACTCGACATCCTGAAACGTGTCGATAGCGTGGCTCGTGCAGCGGATAAGCGCGTTCAGGAAGTGACCGCAAGCCTGACTGGCGTTTATGAATTGATTCTGGTCGCGGCAACCGATGGGACTCTGGCAGCTGACGTTCGCCCGCTGGTGCGTCTGTCTGTCAGCGTTCAGGTTGAAGACAATGGCAAGCGCGAGCGCGGCTCAAGCGGCGGTGGCGGTCGTTTCGGTTATGAGTATTTCCTTGAAACTGTCGACGGTGAAGTGCGTGCTGATGCATGGGCGAAAGAAGCCGTGCGTATGGCGCTGGTGACCCTTTCTGCGGTTGCGGCACCTGCTGGTATGTTCCCGGTGGTGCTGGGCGCAGGTTGGCCTGGTGTGCTGTTACATGAAGCGGTAGGTCACGGTCTGGAAGGTGATTTTAATCGCCGTGGTACATCCGTATTTAGCGGCCAGATGGGCCAGTTGGTTGCCTCTGAACTTTGTACTGTCGTCGATGATGGCACCATGGCGAACCGCCGTGGCTCTGTTGCAATTGACGATGAAGGCGTTCCGGGCCAATACAACGTGCTGATCGAAAACGGCGTGCTGAAAGGCTACATGCAGGACAAACTCAATGCCCGTTTGATGGGCGTTGCGCCAACCGGTAATGGCCGTCGCGAATCTTACGCGCACCTGCCAATGCCGCGCATGACCAACACCTATATGCTGGCGGGCAAATCAACGCCGCAAGAGATTATCGAATCTGTTGAATACGGGATCTACGCGCCGAACTTTGGTGGCGGGCAAGTGGATATCACCTCCGGCAAGTTTGTGTTCTCCACGTCGGAAGCGTATCTCATCGAGAATGGTAAAGTGACCACACCGGTGAAAGGCGCCACGCTGATTGGTTCCGGTATTGAAACCATGCAGCAGATTTCGATGGTGGGTAACGACCTGGCGCTGGATAACGGTGTTGGTGTCTGTGGCAAAGAAGGGCAGAGTTTGCCAGTCGGTGTCGGCCAGCCAACGCTTAAAGTCGACAACCTGACGGTTGGTGGCACAGCGTAAAAATCTTACAGCCGGGTTAATCCCGGCTGATTTCATTTGTACGTCCTTTCTTGTCTCGTACCCCTTGATACAGGTGCGAAACCTTCACGAAATATTCCGTCAGATAGTTAATACAAACCTGCACTTTCAGCGGCAACTTATCTTTCTCTGTATACAACGCATAGACCGGACGCGGATCGGACTGATAACGCGGCAGTAAGATCTCAAGCGTGCCGTCATTGATCTCATCGATCACCCACATCAATGGGACATACGCGATCCCCGCGCCCACTTTTAGCCAACGGCTTAAGGTCATTGGATCGTTGGTAACGAATCGCCCTTGCGGGATCATCTTCGTGGTAAGCCCTTCAGGTGCGATCAACTCGAATTCATTATGCGGACGAATGCTGTACTCAAGCCAGGAATGACTGGCAAGATCGGCGGGTTTTTCCGGGGTGCCATTTTGTTGCAGATAGCTTTTGGCGGCGCAAATCACCATCGGCATCGAGCCGAGGCGTGTCGAGAACAGGCTGGAATCCTGCAAAGCACCGACACGAATCACCACGTCCAGACCATCAGCGATCAAATCAGGGGCGGGTATGCCAGTTACCAGATTAACGGTTAACTCAGGATACTCTTTGAGCATATCGGCGGTCATGGACGCGAGGACATTTTGTGCCATAGTTGAAGAACTGCCAATACGCAGCGTCCCGATGGGGGTGTTGTTGAAGGCGTAGAGTTGTTCGTGCACCTCTTGCGCTTCATGTAACATTTTACGGCAGCCCAGGTAGTAGATTTTACCGGCTTCAGTGAGCCCGATGCTGCGCGTACTGCGGTTTAAAAGCTTAACTTGCAACTCGTCTTCAAGCTTGGAAACGGTTTGGCTGATGGACGATACGCTCATTTCCAGTTGCCTTGCCGTGGCGGTAAATGAGCCAAGTTCGACAACTTTGGCAAAAACCCACATGCGCTTAAGTCTTTCCATTGTTAACTCTGGCTTAAAAGTGATTTAGATCACAGATTATAGATAACTAGCTAACAATTACGTTAATATATTATTACTAACACAATCCGTAACTTTTGTTAGCGCAGCGTTCCTGGCTGTGCCAGGGCTTGTGTATTCTGGATTTTCTTCAAGGTTAACATGAGTCTATTTCCCGTTATCGTGATTTTCGGTCTTTCTTTTCCGCCGATATTCTTCGAGCTAATTCTTTCGCTGGCGCTGTTCTGGTTGGTTCGCCGTCTGCTGACTCCGACGGGGATTTATGATTTTGTCTGGCATCCGGCATTATTTAATACAGCGCTTTATTGCTGCCTGTTTTATCTGATCTCGCGCCTGTTTGTCTGAGGTTGATGTGAAAGCACTTACAACAAAAATGACCCGCACTGCCATCACGCTGATTCTGGTGCTGCTGGCTTTCATCGCTATCTTCCGTGCCTGGGTGTTTTATACCGAATCCCCATGGACACGCGACGCCCGTTTTACCGCTGATGTTGTCGCGATCGCACCCGACGTGTCCGGTTTAATTACCGATGTGAAGGTCCATGACAACCAACTGGTAAAGAAGGATCAGGTTTTATTCACCATTGACCAACCCCGTTACCAGAAGGCGCTGGAGCAGGCACAAGCAGACGTTGCCTATTACCAGGCTTTAGCGGGAGAAAAACGTCGTGAAGCCGGGCGCCGCAATTCGTTGGGGACGCAGGCGATGTCGCGCGAAGAAATTGACCAGTCGAACAACCTGTTGCAGACCGTTTTGCATCAGTTATCCAAGGCTGAAGCGACACGAGATTTAGCCCAACTGGATCTGCAACGTACTACTATACGTGCGCCAGCAGAGGGTTGGGTCACCAACCTGAATGTGTATACGGGTGAGTTTATTACCCGCGGTTCCACCGCTGTTGCGCTGGTCAAACGCGGGACTTTCTACATTCTGGCTTACATGGAAGAAACCAAGCTTGACGGTATTCGTCCAGGCTATCGGGTTCAAATCACTCCGCTTGGCAGTAACCGCGTATTACGCGGGACGGTCGACAGTATTTCTGCCGGCGTAACCAATGCCAGCAGCACCCGGGATACCAAAGGGATGGCGACGGTTGATTCCAATCTTGAGTGGGTGCGTCTGGCGCAGCGTGTGCCAGTGCGTATTCGTCTTGATGAGCAACAGGCGAATATCTTCCCGGCAGGGACAACGGCCACCGTCGTCGTAACCGGCGATAAAGACCGGGATATTAACCATGACTCGGTATTCATTAAATTCATGCATCGTCTGCGTGAGTTCGGTTAAGCGTAGGTCGATATGTATTTTATCTCGCGATTACATTTACGCTTTGCCTTCAAGCTGGCATTCGCCATTGTGTTGGCGGTGTTTGTGGGTTTCCATTTCCAACTGGAAACCCCGCGCTGGGCGGTACTGACCGCAGCGATAGTCGCCGCAGGCCCGGCGTTTGCTGCGGGTGGCGAACCCTATTCAGGGGCGATTCGTTATCGCGGGATGCTACGCATCATCGGGACGTTTATCGGCTGCTTTGCTGCACTGTTCATTATCACTTCGATGATTCGTGCACCTGTTGTGATGTTACTGGTGTGCTGTATTTGGGCCGGTTTTTGTACCTGGATTTCCTCCCTGGTCAAAGTTGAAAATTCCTATGCCTGGGGGCTTTCTGGCTACACCGCGTTAATCATTGTCATCACTATTCAGGCCAACCCTCTTGTCGCCCCTCAGTTTGCCGTTGAGCGCTGTAGTGAGATTGTGATTGGTATTGTTTGTGCGATCCTTGCCGACTTACTGTTTTCCCCGCGTTCTATTAAGCAAGAAATCGACCGCGAGCTCGATAACCTGCTGGTGGATCACTACCGGCTGATGCAGCTGTGTATTGCGCATGGTGATAAAGAGGAAGTTGATAAAGCCTGGAGCGGGCTGGTACGTCGTACGACCGCTTTGGAAGGGATGCGCGGGAATCTCAAAATTGAATCTTCCCGCTGGAGTCGTGCAAACCGCCGACTGAAAGCGATCAACGCTCTGTCGCTGACACTTATCACCCAGGCGTGCGAAACATTCCTGATTCAAAACACGCGCCCGGAATATATGACCGCGCAATTCCGCATGCTGTTTGAGATGCCTGTTGAAACCGCTGCTGATGTGCATAAGCAGGTGAAAGTTATCCGCCGAGCCATTTCTTATACCGGCGATAAAAATACTCCTGCCACCATCAGCAGTTGGGTTGGTGCGCTCAGCCGCTATCTGTTGCTAAAACGCGGAGTCATCAGTAACACGCGTATTAGCTCGATTGAAGAGGACGTTTTAAACCAGGAAGTGGTTATCAAAGTGCAGTCTGCGGAAGGGCATCACGCGATGATTAACTTCTGGCGTACGACCATTTCCTGCGTGCTTGGCTGCTTGTTCTGGTTATGGACGGGTTGGACATCCGGCAGTGGCGCAATGGTGATGATTGCCGTCGTCACGTCGTTGGCGATGCGTTTACCCAATCCGCGCATGGTCTCCCTCGACTTTTTATACGGCATGTTAGTCGCGCTTCCATTAGGGGCATTCTACTTCTTAGTGATCTTGCCTTCGACTCAGCAAAGCATGTTGTTACTGTGCATCAGTCTTGCGTTGCTAGGCTTCTTTATAGGGATAGAAGTCCAGAAACGACGTCTCGGTTCGATGGGGGCGCTTGCCGGAACCATCAACGTGATTGTGCTGGATAACCCGATGACGTTTCATTTCAGCTCGTTTTTGGATAGCGCGTTGGGGCAAATTGTCGGCTGTTTCGTGGCGATGATGGTTATCTTGCTTATTCGTGATAACTCCAAGGAGCGTACCGGCCGCACCTTGCTGAACCAGTTTGTTTCTGCAGCCGTTTCCGCGCTGACAACCAATAATGCACGCCGCAAAGAGAACCATCTGCCGGCGCTTTATCAGCAACTTTTCTTGCTGCTCAATATGTTCCCGGGAGATATCGCTCGCTATCGCCTGGCGTTGACATTGATTATTGCTCACCAGCGACTGCGTGATGCACCAATACCGGTGAATACCGATCTCTCTGCATTCCATCGCCAGTTGAGAAACACCGCAGATAAGCTGACGTCAGCAACCAGTGATGATAAAAAGCGACGTTACTTTGAGCAGTTATTAAGTGAGCTGGATATTTATCAAGAGAAGTTGCGTATCTGGGAGGCGCCGTTACAAGTCACCGAACCGGTGAAACGACTGGCAGATGTGCTGCATAAATACCAGCATGCCTTGATAGATGCCTGACCCGAACCGAAGCCGACGCCCAACGTCGGCTTTTTTGTATCTATACTTATACCCGTCATACTTCAAGTGGCAGATGCCTTGGCTGCGTTTGCTCACCCGAATCACTTACCAGAGTAAGCTCATCGGGATTCACTCACTTGCCGCCTTCCTGCCACTCGAATTATTTTGGGTATCTTCAATGCGCAATTTTTAACGGGAGAAAATTATGACGAATCAGGCACTCCAGGATAGTGAATTATTTAACACCGGTTATCTGGTTAATGGCGAATGGCACAAGCTGAGCGAAACCTTCGACGTGCTTAATCCTGCCACGGGGGAAGTTGTCGCTAAAGTTGCAAAAGCAGGCAAGAAGGAAACCGAAGAGGCTATAACCGCCGCCGCCAAAGCTTTCCCTGCGTGGCGTGCAAAAACGGCCAAAGAACGCTCAACCATTCTCTATCGCTGGTTTCAGCTGATTATTGAGAACAAAGCCTGGCTCGGGCGCTTGATGACCACCGAACAAGGCAAGCCGCTGAAAGAAGCGGAAGGTGAAGTCGAGTACGCTGCAAGTTTCATTCAGTGGTTCGCCGAACAGGCCAAACGGGCCAACGGTGAAATCATCCCTCCTGCAAAACCTGGCTCACGCATTCTGGCAACCCGGGAACCTGTCGGTGTGGTCGCGGCCATTACGCCGTGGAATTTCCCGATGGCGATGTTGACCCGCAAACTCGGCCCGGCACTGGCTGCGGGCTGTACTGGCGTGATTAAACCAGCAAACAACACGCCGCTGTCTGCCTTTGCTTTACTGGCACTGGCAAAAAAGGCCGGTGTACCCGATGGCGTGCTCAATGCCGTAGCCGGTAATACGCAGGAAATCAGTGATGCGATTATGGCAAGTCATGCGGTGCGTAAGATTTCGTTTACTGGTTCTACGGCAGTCGGCAAAACATTGGTGCGAAACGCCGCGGAAACCATGAAAAAAGTGTCGATGGAGTTGGGTGGTAACGCGCCGTATATCGTCTTTGATGACGCTGACATCGACGAAGCGGTGAAAGGGGCTATCGCGAACAAATTCCGCAATGCAGGCCAGGTTTGCGTGAGCGTGAACCGCTTCTTCATTCAGGAAGGCGTTTATGACACCTTCGTCAATAAATTGGCGCAGGCTGTTAACGCGCTGAAGGTGGGCAACGGCCTGGAAGAAGGGGTCGTTGTCGGGCCACTCATTGAAAAATCTGCCGTAGATAAAGTCCGTGAGCATATTGAAGATGCGCAAGCGAAGGGCGGCAAAGTGCTGGTGGGCGGTAAGAGCCATGAGTTGGGAGGCAACTTCTGGCAGCCAACGGTGATTGTCGATGCCAGTGATGATATGAAACTGGCGCAAGAAGAAACCTTTGGTCCGCTCGCTGCCTGCTTCAGCTTTAAAACGGAAGAGGAAGTCATTGAGCGTGCCAATAACACGCCATTTGGTTTGGCGGCGTACTTCTATACTCAAAATCTGGCGCGTGTATTCCGCGTCTCCCAGGCGCTTGAGAGTGGGATGATTGGTATTAATGAATGCGCGGTATCGACTGAACTGGGGCCGTTTGGCGGCGTAAAAGAGTCTGGTCTGGGACGAGAAGGTTCAGTGCTGGGTCTGGATGAGTTTCTGGAAGTCAAAACCTTGCATATTGGCGGGCTGTAACAGCTCCGAAGATAAGACCGTTCTGGTTAAGGTGGCAAGCAATGAAAAAATACACCTTTGATTTTAGTCAGATAGAAGATCAGCCGGGATTCTATCGTCACTTTATCCAGGAATTTCGACTAGAGAAAAAACAGGTTCACGATCTCGATAGTCTGTGGGATGTCGTTGTCGGGGGGCTACTACCGCTCCCGGCGGAGATTGAATTTGTTAATCTGCCAGAGATGCAAAGGCGACGTTACGGGGCTTTAATTTTGCTTTTTGATGAAGCAGAAGAGGAGCTGGAAGGGCAGTTGCGTTTTAACGTACGTGGCTAATCCCGATTTCAAGGCATAAAAAAGCCCCCGCGAACGGGGGCAAAGTCGTCGGGTTAGACGACGAGGGTTTATTTATACAGTTCAGCGGTGGCGTGCCATGTATCGCCAGAACGTGCTTCGATAACGCGATAAGCGGAAGCACCTTCTTTACTCGCTTTCTGTGATAATTCCTGACGCATATCCATTGGTGCACTACCTACCTGGCTTACGGAAATAGTACCCATAGACTGCATATTCTGTGCTTGTTCACTGTCTATCTGATGTGCAGCTGCGTTAGCGCCGAAAGAGATAACGGAAAAGAGGCTCAGTGCTGCGATAGTTAATTTGGTTTTCATAATCTTTACTCCTGAAGGGTTTATATCAACGACCGGAAGGGCTTAACTGCATTTATTGTTCTTGGGGTCGTCGGTTTAGATAACTCTTTTATTGCATCTGCTTATGGCTGCTTGTTGTTACTTGTACAGCTCAGCTGTTGCGTGCCATTGGTCGCCAGTGCGGGCTTCGATGATGCGGTATGAAGAAGCACCTTTCTGTTCAGCTTTTTCATTGAGCATTTGGTGCATATCCATTGGTGCACTACCTACCTGACTTACAGAGATTGAACCCATCGCCTGACGGTCTTGCGCCTGGTCTGCATTAATTGAAGTTGCAGCGAAAGCGCCAAATGACAGCATTGAGAGCAGGCTTGCGGTAACTAAAGTTGATTTCATGTTCATAATTTTCACCTCGTCGTATTCTTTTATCGGGGTCTTCATTCCGTGACCCTCATCACAAAATCAAGTATACACTAATAACTGGGAAAATTAATACCACGCTAACTATTCCCTATGAAACTTTACAATAATGGAGGCTTTTTATATTACGTAAAGTTATTAAAATGAGTCTTTTATTGCTGTTATTTTGTTAAAAATAAGTAAAAACAATGAGATATTGGACTTTGACTTTTTGTGCGCTTCATCACGTAACAGGCTGAGTGGAAGTCATTTTAGAGTGGGTTAATGCGTTTTGACTGAGGTTTACAGCAGAAGGATGGCGAAGGGGAGTTTGTTAAAAAGATGTTGTTCCCGCCGTTTAATAGTAACGGGAACGTAATAGCAACGCTTACAGCTCTTGTTCGAACAGCACCAGAATCGCTTCATACAATTCTTTAACGGTGAAGTCCTTCGCAGGGGTAGTAAAGATGGTGTCATCCCCGGCAATGGTACCCAGGATCCCTTCGGCTTTACCTAAAGAATCAAGCAGTCGTGCAATTAACTGTGCCGCACCAGGGCTTGTGTGGATAACCACCACGGCATCATTGTAATCAATATCCAGTACCAGATTCTTCAGCGGGCTGGATGTTGTTGGCACGCCAAGCTCGGCTGGTAAGCAGTACACCATCTCCATTTTGGCATTGCGGGTACGTACCGCGCCAAACTTAGTCAACATACGAGAGACTTTGGATTGGTTGATGTTTTCAAAGCCGTCATTTTGCAAAGCATGAACAATCTCGCCTTGAGAACTGAATTTTTCTTCTTTCAGTAATGCTTTGAATGCTTTGACTAATTCTTCTTGTTTTGAGGAAATACGCATATGTCACCCATATTCAGGTTAACGAAGATAACATTACTATGCATTTAAATGAATTTTTATGCAAATTATTGGCAGGGTGAAAGCCTGAAATAATGTTATGAAAGGGGCGAATATTATCAAATTTTGTTATCGAGAAACATGCCTTCGTCACGACTCGAAAATAAGTTGGTAAGTAAACTAAATGTTATCAAAATGATGTTGTTTTGCTGCGCAGCGAGGGGTAATGTAACCGCCGTTGATGTGACAACATCAGGTTGTGACCGGGCGCTAAGGCGTCGTTTCCACCCGGCGAGTAAATGCAGCAGTAACGTTTCAGGTTTGCTTAACTTCGCAATCCTTTAGCGGGAAGATTGTAATTACCCCTTCTCTGGATTATGGTCGCCACCGCATGGAGTTACGGCACCTATTTGCTAACCATAATAAGGAGTTTAGGATGAAAGTTGCAGTCCTCGGCGCAGCAGGCGGTATTGGCCAGGCGCTCGCCCTTCTACTCAAGACCCAACTGCCTTCAGGTTCAGAACTCTCCCTGTATGATATTGCACCGGTAACCCCGGGTGTTGCAGTCGATCTGAGTCATATCCCTACTGATGTGAAAATTAAAGGTTTCTGCGGTGAAGATGCAACACCTGCACTGGTTGGTGCGGATGTGGTGCTGATCTCTGCTGGTGTGGCACGTAAACCAGGTATGGACCGTTCAGATCTGTTTAACGTCAACGCGGGAATCGTGAAAAATCTGGTTCAGCAGATTGCTCAAACTTGCCCGAAAGCCTGTATCGGTATCATCACTAACCCAGTGAATACCACCGTGGCGATTGCTGCGGAAGTGCTGAAAAAAGCAGGTGTTTACGACAAGAACAAACTGTTTGGCGTGACTACACTGGACATCATCCGCTCCAACACCTTTGTTGCGGAACTGAAAGGTAAACAGCCGACTGAAATCGAAGTTCCTGTGATTGGCGGCCACTCTGGTGTGACTATTCTGCCACTGCTGTCTCAGATCCCAGGTGTGAGCTTTACCGAGCAAGAAGTTGCTGACCTGACTAAGCGTATCCAAAATGCGGGTACCGAAGTTGTAGAAGCGAAAGCGGGTGGCGGATCGGCAACCCTGTCCATGGGTCAGGCTGCGGCACGTTTCGGTCTGTCACTGGTTCGCGCACTGCAAGGCGAAAGCAATGTTGTTGAATGTGCTTACGTTGAAGGCAATGGCGAGCACGCGCGTTTCTTCTCTCAGCCACTGCTGCTGGGCAAAAACGGTATCGCAGAGCACAAATCCTACGGCAAACTGAGTGCTTTTGAGCACCAGGCGCTGGAAGGGATGCTGGATACTCTGAAGAAAGATATTACCCTTGGCGAAGAGTTTGTTAACAAGTAAACCCTGAGCTTAAGAGATAAAAAAACCGGAATTGATATTCCGGTTTTTTTTCGCCTGAACTTTATTAGTTGGTGGCGGGATATTCCTGAATGGTCACTTGCAGCGTCAGCTTCTTATCTTCACGCATGACCTCGACTGGAATGACAGAACCTGGACGAATCTCCGCGACCTGGTCCATGGTGCCCAGAGCCGAGATTGCCGGTTTATGGTTCACCGAGATAATCACGTCGTTAACCAACAGGCCTGCTTTTGCCGCCGGACCGTCAGGTGTCACTTCGTTGACGATAATCCCCTGAATTTGGTCAATACCCGTAGCCGGGCCATGCAATGGCGTTATCTCACGTCCGCCAATCCCAATGTAGCCACGGATCACGCGACCATCCCGGATAAGCTTATCCATGATTTTGGTCGAGAGCTGTGTGGGAATGGCGAAGCCGATACCTTCAGGCGTTTCACCATCGTTACTTTTATCAAACGAGAGGGTATTGATACCCATCAGCTCGCCCAACGAGTTAACCAACGCACCGCCGGAGTTACCGTGGTTGATGGAGGCGTCCGTTTGCAGGAAAGACTGGCGGCCAGACGGGCTCAGGCCGATACGACCGGTGGCACTGATGATGCCCTGAGTAATCGTCTGCCCGAGGTTATACGGGTTGCCAATCGCCATCACGACATCACCAATATGCGGCACACGCTTATTATTGATAGGGATAACCGGGAGGTTGGTGGCATTAATTTTCAGCACGGCCAAATCGGTCAGGCTATCAGAACCCACCAGCAACGCTTCAAATACGCGACCATCTTGCAGCGCAACGATAATTTGCTCAGCATCATTAATGACGTGTTTGTTGGTAATGATGTAGCCGCGGTCATCCATGATGACGCCGGAACCGAGGGTGCGGATTTCTAACTGATTTTGAGTATTGCTGCCGACACTGCGGTTATAGACATTGACCACAGCAGGCGCGGCGCGTCGCACCGCAGAGTTATAGCTCAGCGGAGTTTCATCGGCACTGTCAAAGTTCGAGGGTGCTAGCGGGATGATTTTCTGGCGCAGGGTTGGCAAGACTACCAACAACAATCCCGCCACAATCAGGCCAATCACCACCGAGCGTAATATCTTCAGAAACATGTATTTGAGTTAGTCAATAATAAACCGGGTGCAGGATAGCATGAGTTAATCGGACATCGTACAGTGATGTCCGATTACTGAGCAGATTAGCGCACTAACAGATAGATACTCTCTTCGCCACGTGCGACATGCAGCGCAATAACGTCGGGTTTGCTTTCCAGCACCTTCCGCATCTCGGCAATGCTTGTGACTTGCTCGCGGTTTACACCAATGATGAAATCATCTTTATGTAGCCCGGCTTGTGCAGCAGGTGTGCCTTTTTCAACGCTATCCAGCTTGACGCCTTTAGTGCCATCTTTTAACTGACCGTCGCTTAACGTAGCACCTTGCAAGGCTGGCATGATCAGTTCTGCATTGGCTGAGGACGCGGTACTTTTATCCAGTGTCACGCTTACTTCCAACGGTTTTCCGTCACGCAGCAAGCCAAGTTTCACCACGGTTCCTGGTTCTGTTGTGGCGATTTTTGCGCGAAGCTCCGCAAAACTACTGATGGTTTTACCATTCAGACTGGTAATCACATCACCGGCTTTTACGCCAGCTTTAGCCGAACCAGACTGAGGCAACACTTCACTAACGAATGCCCCGCGCTGAGTGGTCAGATTAAATGCTTTGGCAATATCCGCACTCATTTCTGTGCCTTTAATCCCCAGTAAGCCGCGCTTAATCTCGCCAAACTCCATCAACTGTTTCGCCAGCGTTTGTGCCATATTACTCGGGATAGCAAAACCGATACCGACGCTACCGCCGCTTGGCGCGAGGATGGCGGTGTTAATACCGATAAGCTCGCCATTAAGATTCAGCAATGCGCCGCCGGAGTTACCACGGTTAATGGAGGCATCTGTCTGGATAAAGTTTTCCAGCCCTTCGAGGTTCAGGCCGCTGCGGCCCAGTGCGGAAACAATCCCGGAGGTTGCTGTTTGCCCCAGGCCGAATGGATTTCCTACGGCTACCGCAAAATCACCGACGCGCAGTTTGTCTGAATCCGCTACAGCGATTTGTGTCAGACCGGTCGCATTCTGGATTTGAATCAGAGCAATATCACTCTGATCATCGCCGCCAATCAATTTGGCTTCAAATTCACGCCCATCATTTAGCAGGACACTGATTTTTTCAGCATGATTGATGACGTGATTATTGGTTAGCACGTAGCCTTTCTCAGCGTTGATGATGACGCCGGAACCCAGACCTTCAAACGGTTGAGCTTCTGAAGGAGGCAAATCGTCACCAAAAAACTTTTTAAATTCTTCAGGGATTTTCTGGCTCGGTGCTGCGGCCGTTCCTTCAACCTGAACACTGACCACGGCGGGTAATACTTTTTCGAGCATTGGCGCAAGACTTGGTATCGCCGGTTGGCCCGGGATCTGAGCAGGTAACGACGCATTCACCTGCGATGCGACACCGAACGTTAGTCCGACACTTAGCGCTAAGGCACTCAACAACAGTGTTTGTTTCTTCATTGATGGCTTGCTCTCGTGACCAGGAAAAGGAAAACCCGAATTATCCGTCATCTTTCAAGCAACTGGGGCGTAAGCCGCACTCGAAATTTGAAGGGTATGACACTCCGATGTTATTGAAATATCAGCCGGGTAACAATGTTGTTATAGAGTGAAGAGGTACTGTAAATGATAGCTGTGCTGGAGAGAGATTAGGGGCACGAAAGCTGTACCCCTGAAAAAAATTCTACATTTGTGATTAATCGCGTTTTGCGCGCTCGGTACGCAGCAAACCTGATGCGCCCTCAGAGTAGTCACGCGGCATTTGAACCGGAGCCTGATCGTTGCTGGCTTCTGACTCAGCGAGGCGGTTACGGAACGGGTTCGCTTCGGCTGACATTTCAGGCAACAGGCTGCTGGAGCTTTTCGCCATGTGTTGATAAAGCTGGCGATAATCATGAGCCATGTTATCCAGCAACTCTGCGCTACGGGCAAAATGACTGACTAACTCTTCACGATACTCTTCAAGTTCTGCTTTATTTTTCTCAATTTCGTACTGCATGGCCTGCTGCTGACGCAGCTTGCGGTTGCCAAAACGCATTGCAACTGCACCAACGATGATGCCAACAACTAACCCAATTAGCGCATATTCCCAGGTCATGAACTTCTCCCGTTGTCTTGTGTTTCCGTAGGGTAATGTAGCCACTATAACCGTTAACCTAAGAGAAGTGGAATCCTGACGCAGCATCGCTTAGGGTAGAACGGCCTTTTTTTCGACAACCGTCCTTTTTTGAGTACTAAGTAAACGGCAATCCGATTTCTAAGGGAATACCATAATACCATGCAAAATCTCTCTCCTGCATCGCTCTACCAACACGCCCTGACAGAGGGCAGCTATCAACCTGATGATGTACAGCGTGAGGCTGTCGCCAGACTGGACGCCATCTGGCAGGCAATAACCCGCCAAACACCAACGGTGGTCGCAAGCAGTGGTTTCCTGGGCAAACTGTTTGGTAAGCGCAATGCTCCGGTGAATCAGGAGCCGGTTCGCGGGCTGTATATGTGGGGGGGCGTGGGGCGCGGGAAAACCTGGTTAATGGACATGTTTTTTCAGAGTCTACCTGGCGAGCGTAAGCTGCGGCTGCACTTTCACCGCTTCATGCTGCGGGTCCATGAAGAACTTGCCGAGCTTCAGGGGCAAACCGATCCTCTTGAATTGATAGCGGATAAATTTAAGTCTGAGACAGATATTCTCTGTTTCGATGAGTTTTTTGTTTCAGATATTACTGATGCGATGTTGCTCGGTTCGCTGATGCAAGCCCTATTTGCCAGGGGAATTACCCTGGTGGCGACCTCTAATATTCCCCCTGATGAGCTGTATCGCAATGGCTTACAGCGCGCACGTTTTTTGCCGGCGATTGACGCGATAAAACGTCACTGCGAAGTGATGAACGTGGATGCTGGAATCGATTACCGCTTGAGAACGCTGACTCAGGCTCACCTGTGGCTTTCTCCGCTTAATGACCCAACCGCGCAGCAGATGGAGAAACTCTATACTGCGCTGGCCGGTACGGTTCGAGCAGGGGAACCGGTGCTGGAAATCAACCATCGCCCATTAGCGACTCTCGGACTGGCCAATCAAACGGTGGCGGTAGATTTTACTACTTTGTGTGTCGATGCCCGCAGCCAGCACGACTACATTGCGCTGTCGCGTCTTTTTCATACGGTGATGCTGTTTAATGTACCAGTAATGAATACGCGTAATGAAAATGAAGCGCGGCGATTTATTGCGCTGGTGGATGAATTTTACGAACGTCACGTCAAGCTGGTGGTTTCTGCACAGGTGCCGCTGTTTGAGATTTATCAGGGTGAAAGACTTCGATTTGAGTTCCAGCGCTGCTTGTCCCGTCTGCAGGAAATGCAAAGTGAAGAGTATTTGCGATTGCCGCATATGCCGTGAACCACATCTGCATGCAGAACTGACCACAAACTGTGACAAAAACTACAAAAAGGTTCGACCTTTGGGGGCGACTTCCCTATAATCTTGCGACCCCACGTTACAACCAAAGTTTTTTTCCCAAAACTTGGTCGTGCTGGCATTGGCTATTCGAAGGGGTAGGTTTGCCGGACTTTGTCGTGTGAACCTTGAACTGATTTTAAACGTTTGGGTGAACACCTACGTGTAACTATTTATTGGGTAAGCTTTTAATGAAAACTTTTACAGCTAAACCAGAAACCGTACAGCGCGACTGGTTCGTTGTTGACGCTGACGGTAAGACCTTAGGTCGCCTGGCTACTGAATTGGCTCGCCGTCTGCGCGGTAAGCATAAAGCGGAATATACTCCGCACGTTGATACTGGTGATTACATCATCGTTCTGAACGCAGAAAAAGTTGCTGTAACCGGCAACAAGCGTACTGACAAAGTGTATTACCATCACACCGGTCACATCGGTGGTATCAAACAAGCGACCTTTGAAGAGATGATTGCCCGCCGTCCTGAGCGTGTGATTGAAATCGCGGTTAAAGGCATGCTGCCAAAGGGCCCGCTGGGCCGTGCTATGTTCCGTAAACTGAAAGTTTACGCGGGCAACGAGCACAACCACGCGGCACAGCAACCGCAAGTTCTGGACATTTAATCGGGATTATGGCAATGGCTGAAAATCAATACTACGGCACTGGTCGCCGCAAAAGTTCCGCAGCTCGCGTGTTTATCAAACCGGGCAGCGGCAAAATCGTTATCAACCAACGTTCTCTGGAACAGTACTTCGGTCGTGAAACTGCCCGCATGGTAGTTCGTCAGCCGCTTGAACTGGTTGATATGGTTGAGAAATTCGATCTGTACATCACTGTTAAAGGTGGTGGTACTTCTGGTCAGGCTGGTGCGATCCGTCACGGTATCACCCGCGCTCTGATGGAGTACGACGAGTCCCTGCGTGGCGAACTGCGTAAAGCTGGCTTCGTTACTCGTGATGCTCGTGAAGTTGAACGTAAGAAAGTCGGTCTGCGTAAAGCACGTCGTCGTCCTCAGTTCTCCAAGCGTTAATTGTCATCTGCTCTTTGCAGAATACAATTTGCGAAAAGCCCGGTCTTGTACCGGGTTTTTTTATGCCTGAAAATTATATTTAGTGCTGCTAACATTTTGATAGTAATCACTTTTCAGTCAAATTCTAGATCCGCTCCCCACAAAACCCGTAAAATCTGGTAAACTATCAACCAATTTTCTGCCCAAAGGTCGGCATCAGTTTGTTTTCGCCTTGTTTTCTGGCGACTGATGGTATTACGGCGTTTTGGGTATCAAACGGTCAGGTTAGTTGCCGCTTGCGGCTATTAGCAGTAATTATTCTGAATAAACTTGGAGGTTTTCATGGCTGTCGCTGCCAACAAACGTTCGGTGATGACGCTGTTTTCCGGTCCTACTGACATCTATAGCCATCAGGTACGTATCGTACTGGCCGAAAAAGGTGTTAGCGTTGAAATTGAGCATGTGGAAACGGATAACCTGCCTCAGGATCTGATTGACCTCAACCCAAATCACAGCGTACCGACCCTGGTTGACCGCGAACTTACTCTGTGGGAATCCCGCATCATCATGGAATATCTTGATGAGCGTTTCCCACATCCACCATTAATGCCGGTTTACCCGGTTGCACGTGGTGAAAGTCGCCTGTACATGCATCGTATCCAGAAAGACTGGTACTCTCTGATGCACATCGTGATGAACGGTTCTGCTCAAGAAGCTGATGCTGCTCGCAAGCAATTACGTGAAGAATTGCTGGCTATCGCACCTGTATTTACTCAGAAACCTTTCTTCCTGAGTGATGAGTTCAGTCTGGTAGATTGCTACCTGGCGCCGTTGCTGTGGCGTTTGCCACAAATGGGCATTGAACTGACAGGCGCAGGTTCTAAAGAGATGAAAGGCTACATGACTCGCGTATTCGAACGTGATTCATTCCTCGCTTCTCTAACCGAACCTGAGCGCGAAATGCGTCTGCAGACTCGGGGCTAATTAATGGATATGTCACAATTGTCACCACGTCGTCCGTATCTACTTCGTGCTTTCTACGAATGGCTACTGGATAACCAGCTCACTCCGCATCTGGTGGTGGATGTGACATTGCCTGGCGTACATGTCCCGATGGAATATGCACGTGACGGGCAAATTGTCCTGAATATTGCACCGCGTGCAGTAGGAAACCTGGAGCTGGCCAACAACGAAGTGCGTTTTAATGCGCGCTTTGGCGGTGTACCTCGTCAGGTATTTGTTCCTATGGCCGCGGTTCTGGCTATTTATGCCCGTGAAAATGGTGCTGGCACCATGTTCGAGCCTGAAGCCAGTTATGACGAAGAAGGTGAAAGTCATAACGATATTGAGCAGTTGCCATCTGATCCAGAAATGGTGATGCAGGTGATCGATGGCTCACGCCCCGATCACGACGAAGATGATAACAGCCCGGATGATGATCCTCCTCCGCGTGGTGGCCGTCCGGCGCTGCGTGTAGTGAAGTAGCTCGCAGTTTAAATGCTAATCGAAGCCAGTCTCATGACTGGCTTTTTATTGCCTAAATAAACCTGTGAGTGGCATCTTTACGTATGCCAAGATTTGCTGTGTTATGATTCGACAATACTATTTGCGATCTTCCTTCCATTAAATGGCCAGATTCTGACGCGATGAGCACATTTGACGAGCAGCCTCCTGAGTTGACTGACACTATCGGGCACACGATGCGCCGTCGCCCGCTTGCGCGTAAAAAACTCTCGGAGATGGTGGAAGAAGAACTTGAGCAGATGATTCGTCGACGCGAGTTTGCTGAAGGTGAGCAATTGCCTTCAGAACGCGAACTGATGGCTTTTTTCAACGTCGGTCGCCCTTCGGTGCGCGAAGCGCTTGCGGCACTGAAACGCAAAGGGCTGGTACAAATCAGTAACGGCGAACGTGCCCGTGTTTCACGTCCTTCCGCAGATACGATCATTGGCGAACTCTCTGGTGTGGCGAAGGATTTCCTTTCCAGGCCTGGCGGTATCGCTCACTTTGAACAATTGCGTATGTTCTTTGAATCCAGCCTGGTTCGTTATGCCGCAGAGTTTGCGACAGACGAGCAAATTGCTCGCTTAGGGCAGGCGCTGGAGATGAACAACCAGGCGCTGGATGATAATGACCTGTTCATTCGGTCCGATATCGAATTTCACCGTGAACTGGCAGAGATACCTGATAACCCGATTTTCATGGCGGTGCATGTCGCGTTACTAGACTGGCTCATTGCCGCCAGACCGACCGTGCCTCAAGATACACTGCACGCACATAATACCGTGAGCTATCAGCAGCATATTGAAATCTACAACGCGATAAAAGCACGCGATCCTGATGCTGCTGACGCGGCGCTAAAAGCTCACCTCAAGAGTGTGTTTGCCTCCTATTACCCGGCACCGCGTAAGCGTGCCTCGAAAAAGTAACCGCCGTTAATCTGCGATCTAACGCACGCCTTCTAAGTAACGTCTGATCAACCATCACAATTTCATATGAACAAGATCGCATTCTGACGTCATTTGAATGCCATGTTTACTTTTTGATCTGGTATAACAGGTATAAAGGTATATCGTTATGTTTAGAAACCAGACAACAAAGAGGCGTTTATGAAACAGAATCTTCGCGGTGTGATGCCGGCACTGCTTACCCCCTTCAACCAGCAACAGCAGGTAGATACCGACAGCCTACGCCGTCTGGTTCGTTTTAATATTGAACAAGGCGTTGATGGTCTTTATGTTGGAGGCTCGACCGGCGAAGCGTTCTTGCAGAGCACTCAGGAACGTGAGCAGGTGCTGGAGATCGTTGCGGAAGAAGCCAAAGGCAAAGTGACTTTAATTGCGCACGTTGGCGGCATCAGTACGCATGAAAGCCAAACCCTGGCGAATGCTGCGCATCGCTACGGATTTGATGCTGTCTCCGCAGTGACGCCTTTTTACTATCCATTCAGCTTTGAAGAACATTGCGATCACTATCGCGCAGTGATTGATTCATCGGGTGGTTTGCCGATGGTGGTTTACAACATTCCGGCGCTGAGCGGCGTTAAACTCTCCCTTGAGCAGATTGATACGTTGATCAATTTACCGGGTGTGGGTGCACTGAAACAGACTTCTGGCGATCTTTATCAGATGGAGCAGATCCGTCGTGCTCATCCGGATCTGGTGCTCTACAACGGCTACGATGAAATCTTCGCATCCGGTTTGCTTGCTGGCGCTGACGGCGGTATCGGCAGCACTTATAACGTAATGGGTTGGCGGTATCTGGCAATCAGACAGGCTGTGCAGGAAGGTGATTTCCAACGCGCAAGCCAACTGCAAAGCGAGTGCAATAAGGTTATTGATTTGCTGATTAAAGTCGGTGTTTTCCGCGGCCTTAAAACCTTGCTGCATTACATGGATGTTGTTGCTGTACCGCTATGCCGCAAACCGTTTGCTGCAGTACATGAGCAGTATTTGCCTGAACTTAAAGCACTTGCGACTCAACTTCAGAATGAGCGTGCAGCGTTTTGATTGACGCACAAGAATCATGATGCTGAAAACCAGCATTGATAATACCTAATCTGACCTAACCAAAGGGCGGGTTCTGCCGAACCCGTACCGGGAGTGCTTTATGAATAACACTGCCCAACAGATCCCGTGGTATCGCCATTTGACTAAGCCGCAATGGAAAGCATTTTCAGCTGCCTGGATTGGCTACTTGTTGGATGGTTTTGATTTTGTCCTGATAGCGTTAGTACTGACTGAAATTCAGAGTGAATTTGGGCTGACGACCATCCAGGCTGCGAGTTTAATCTCCGCAGCATTTATCTCACGTTGGTTTGGTGGACTGGTTTTAGGTGCCATGGGTGACCGCTATGGCCGTAAACTTGCCATGATAACCAGCATCGTCCTGTTTTCTTTCGGTACGCTCGCATGTGGTTTTGCACCGGGTTTTACCACTATGTTTCTTGCCCGACTGCTAATCGGTATGGGGATGGCGGGTGAATATGGCTCCAGCGCCACCTATGTCATCGAAAGCTGGCCGAGGCATCTGCGTAATAAAGCGAGTGGTTTTCTGATTTCTGGATTTTCTGTGGGCGCGGTGATTGCGGCACAGGTGTATAGCGTTGTCGTCCCTGCCTGGGGCTGGCGAGCACTGTTTTTCATCGGCATATTACCGATAATATTCGCGCTGTGGCTGCGTAAAAATATTCCCGAGGCAGAAGACTGGAAAGAGAGGTTTGCCGATAAAGCGCCCACTAAAACCATGGTGGACATTCTGTACCGTGGCGAGCACCGCCTGATCAACATGGGGCTGACCATTGTCGTGGCGGCAGCGCTTTACTTCTGTTTTGCTGGCAATCTGGGTAATGCAGCCCTTGTCGCCATCCTCGGTTTAATATGCGCGGCGGTGTTCATTAGTTTCATGGTTCAAAGTAGCGGCAAACGTTGGCCGACAGGCGTAACGCTAATGATCGTCGTTTTCTTTGCCTTCCTCTATTCCTGGCCAATACAGGCACTGTTACCAACCTATCTGAAAACGGAACTGCTCTACGATCCTTCAACAGTGGCACATGTCTTGTTCTTTAGCGGATTTGGTGCGGCAGTAGGGTGTTGTGTAGGTGGTTTCCTTGGGGATTGGTTAGGTACGCGTAAAGCCTATGTCTGTAGCTTGCTCGCATCACAGCTTTTGATTATTCCGGTTTTCGCTATCGGTGGTGGCAATATTTGGGTGCTAGGTTTGTTGTTGTTCTTACAACAAATGCTGGGGCAGGGGATTTCCGGGATTTTGCCAAAACTGATTGGCGGTTATTTCGATACCGAACAACGAGCGGCAGGTTTGGGCTTCACCTATAACGTGGGCGCACTGGGCGGTGCTCTGGCACCAGTGATTGGTGCGACTATAGCTCAGCGTCTTGATTTAGGTACGGCACTGGCCTCGCTTTCGTTCAGCCTGACCTTTGTGGTCATCCTGTTAATTGGTCTGGATATGCCATCTCGTATTCAGCGTTGGATCCATCCAGAGGCACTGCGCATGCATGATGCTATTGACGGCAAACCGTTTAGTGGTGCCGTTCAGGCAGCAACATCAAAGGGGCGAGTGATGCAAAAAGTGGTGAAATAACCACGCTGCGATAAGCATAAAAAAGCCCGGTAATTATTTTTACCGGGCTTTTTAACATCTGCGATTCGTTATACTTCGAGGAAGTTCAGGATACCGTCAGCCGCTTTACGACCTTCAGCGATTGCTGTCACCACCAGGTCAGAACCACGAACAGCATCACCGCCAGCAAAGATTTTCGGGTTGCTGGTCTGGAACGGATTGTCGCTGCCTTCTGGCGCCAGAATACGGCCCTGGCTGTCGAGTTCAACGCTATGTTTTTCCAACCACTGCATCGCATGTGGACGGAAACCAAATGCCATAATTACGGCATCGGCAGGCACCACGTGCTCTGAACCGGCAACGATTTCTGGACGACGACGGCCATGTGCATCAGGAGCTCCCAGTTCGGTACGGGCAACTTTCACACCCGATACCCGACCGTTGGCGTTAACTTCTACGCCCAGCGGCTGTACGTTGAACTGGAATTCCACACCTTCTTCACGCGCATTTTTCACTTCGCGTTTGGAGCCAGGCATGTTCTCTTCATCACGACGGTAAGCACAAATGACGTGCGTTGCGCCCTGACGAATTGAGCTACGCACGCAGTCCATTGCGGTATCACCACCGCCAAGAACCACTACGCGTTTGCCTTCCATATTTACATACGGCTCTTCTGGTGAATCACCAAAGCCCATAATTTGTTTGGTATTAGCGATAAGGAATGGCAGGGCATCGTAAACGCCCGTTGCATCTTCATTCTCTAAACCACCGCGCATTGACTGGTAAGTCCCGACGCCGAGGAATACGGAATCATATTCTTTCAGCAAGTCGTCGATGTGAACGTCACGGCCAACTTCGGTATTCAGTTTGAACTCAATACCCATGCCGCTGAAGATTTCACGGCGCTTAGTCATCACTTCTTTTTCCAGCTTAAACGCCGGAATACCGAAGGTCAGCAAGCCACCGATTTCCGGGTGACGGTCATAAACCACCGCTTTCACGCCGTTACGTGCCAGCACATCAGCACATGCAAGCCCCGCAGGACCTGCGCCGATGATAGCGACACGTTTGCCGGTTTGTTTCACGCCAGTCAGGTCTGGTTTCCAGCCCATCTCAATCGCTTTATCGTTGATATAGCGCTCGATATTACCGATGGTGACGGCGCCAAACTCATCATTAAGCGTACAAGAACCTTCACACAGACGGTCTTGCGGGCAAACTCGACCACACACTTCCGGCAGGCTGTTTGTCTGGTGAGACAATTCAGCCGCTTCAATAATGCGCCCTTCGTTGGCCAGCTTCAGCCAGTTCGGAATGTAGTTATGAACCGGGCATTTCCATTCACAGTACGGGTTACCGCAAGACAGGCAGCGGTCTGCCTGTGCTTTGGCCTGGCCTTCTGAGAACGGCTCGTAAATTTCCACAAATTCAATTTTACGGATTTTGAGCGGTTTCTTTGGCGGATCAACGCGCTGTAAGTCGATAAATTGATATACGTTTTGACTCATCGTGACCTCTTACTGCGCCTGCACCCGCAACTCAGCGGCGCTTCGACTACGGTGACCCAACAATGCTTTGACATCACTGGACTTCGGTTTAACCAACGTGAATTTAGAGGCAAATGCTGGCCAGTTTGCCAGAATTTCTTCGCCGCGTTGGGAACCCGTCAATTGCACATGCTCGGTAATCATTCCACGCAAGTGTTCTTCGTGAATGGCCAGCTCATCAACGTTGATTAGCTCAACCAGCTCAGGGTTAACACGTTTACGGAAATCACCGTCTTCATCAAGAACGTAAGCGAAACCACCAGTCATACCTGCACCGAAGTTCACGCCTGTTTTGCCGATGACGCAGACAATACCGCCAGTCATGTATTCACAACCATTATCGCCAATGCCTTCAACCACGGTAATTGCACCGGAGTTACGCACTGCGAAACGCTCGCCCGCACGGCCAGCAGCATAAAGTTTGCCGCCTGTTGCACCGTACAAACAGGTATTACCGATTATGGTCGCTTCGTGGCTACGGAAGGCGGAGCCAACCGGAGGACGCAAAGAGATCAAACCGCCAGCCATACCTTTACCGACATAGTCGTTAGCATCGCCAGTCAGGTGCAGTTCAACACCACCGGCATTCCACACACCGAAGCTTTGCCCAGCGGTTCCGCTGAAATGCGCTTTAATCGGATCGGCCGCAAGACCCTGGTCGCCATTGTGTTGGGCGATATAACCTGACAGCGTGGCACCCACAGAACGGTCAGTGTTGCGAATATCAAACCAGAACGTTTTGCTCTGCTTGTCGTCCACATACTGCTTCGCCTGGCTCAGCAGTTGAGCGTTCAGGTCGCCTTTATCAAATGGCGGGTTAGTTTCGGTGCAATACACCGCTTTGCCCGGCATAGGTTCGGCTGTTTTAAGCAGATTCGACAGATCCAGGTTTTGTTGTTTAGCGGTGAAACCATCCAGTTCTTTGAGCAGATCTGTACGGCCAATCAAGTCAACCAGACGCTTCACGCCTAACTGCGCCATCAACTCACGGGTTTCACGCGCAATGAACTCAAAGTAGTTTGTCACTTTAAATGGCAGGCCGTGATAGTGGTTCTTACGCAGTTTTTCGTCCTGAGTTGCAACACCGGTTGCGCAGTTGTTCAGGTGGCAAATACGCAGGTATTTACAACCCAGCGCGACCATTGGGCCTGTGCCGAAACCAAAGCTTTCTGCGCCAAGAATCGCTGCTTTGATGATGTCGAGACCGGTTTTCAGGCCGCCATCCACTTGCAGACGGATTTTGTGACGCAGGCCGTTAGCCACCAGAGCCTGTTGTGTTTCTACCAGACCCAGTTCCCACGGGCAGCCAGCGTACTTCACAGAAGACAGCGGGCTTGCGCCTGTACCACCGTCATAACCGGCGATGGTAATCAGGTCGGCATAAGCTTTAGCTACGCCAGTTGCAATGGTGCCCACACCCGGTTCGGAAACCAGTTTGACCGAAATCATCGCTTTCGGGTTGACCTGCTTGAGGTCGAAAATCAACTGCGCCAAATCTTCGATAGAGTAGATATCGTGGTGTGGCGGAGGGGAAATCAGTGTCACGCCAGGCACGGAATAACGCAGTTTTGCGATATACGGCGTAACTTTATCGCCAGGTAACTGACCGCCTTCACCAGGTTTAGCGCCCTGAGCGACTTTAATCTGAATAACATCAGCATTGACCAGGTACGCAGGGGTCACACCAAAGCGACCAGAAGCCACCTGTTTGATTCGGGACACTTTATTGGTGCCGTAACGCGCAGGGTCTTCGCCACCTTCGCCTGAGTTGGAGTTCCCGCCGATGCTGTTCATCGCCTCGGCCAATGATTCATGCGCTTCCGGGCTTAATGCACCGATAGACATCGCGGCAGTATCGAAGCGTTTGTACAGCTCAGTGGCAGGCTCTACGTCTTCAATTTTGACCGTTTCACCTTGCGGATCGAGAGCCAGCATATCGCGCAGTGTCGCCACCGGGCGCTCGTTAACCAGCTTCGCGTATTCCTGATAATCTTTGTATTCGCCGCTGTTTACCGCTTTTTGCAGCGTTTGCACCACATCAGGGTTGTAAGCGTGATACTCGCCGCCGTGGACGTATTTCAGCTGACCACCTTGATCCAGTGGCTTACGCGCTAACCAGGCACGCTTGGACAGGTTCAGCAAATCTTGCTGGAAGTCGTTGAACCCGGCGCCGCCAATACGGCTGACAACGCCCTGGAAGCACAGCTCAGAAACTTCTTTATGCAGGCCAACCGCTTCAAACAGTTTTGAGCAACGATAAGAGGCGATAGTCGAGATGCCCATTTTGGACATAATCTTGTACAGCCCTTTATTGATGCCGTTGCGGTAGTTCTGCATCACTGCACGGTACGATTTTTCAATCGCGCCGTTGTCGACCAACTTCGCCAGCGTTTCATAAGCGAGGTATGGATAGATGGCAGTCGCGCCAAAACCGAGTAGCACAGCGAAGTGGTGCGGGTCGCGAGCGCTTGCAGTCTCAACAATAATGTTGGCATCGCAACGCAGATTCTTTTCAACCAGGCGGGTCTGGATTGCACCAACTGCCATCGGAGCCGGAACCGGCAAACGATTTTTAGCGATGTTACGGTCAGACAGCACCAGTAAAACAGTACCGTTACGAACCATGCGTTCCGCTTCGTCGCATAGCGCAGTCACCGTTTCGTGCAGCGACTGAGCGGAAACATCGTAAGTGATGTCCAATGTGTCGGCACGATAGTGCTGCTCTTCAAGCGAGGTCAGCTGTTGGAAATCAGACCACAGCAGAATCGGTGATTTGAAGCTCAGGCGGTGCGCCTGGCCTTCTGCTTCACAGAAGACGTTCATTTCACGGCCAATGCTGGTCGCCAGTGACATCACGTGCGCTTCACGTAGCGGATCGATTGGCGGGTTTGTCACCTGCGCAAACTGCTGGCGGAAGTAATCATAAATAATGCGTGGCTGGCTAGAAAGCACGGCAAATGGCGTATCGTCGCCCATTGATCCGACCGCTTCCTGGCCATTTTCACCTAATACGCGAATGACTGAATCCAGCTCTTCGACGCTGTAGTTGAACTGTTTCTGGAAGCTAGCAAGCGTATCGTCATCCAGTTCGCGAGTGCCGACTTCTTCGTCTGGCAAATCTTCAAACGGCACTAAACGGCGAACGTTATTTTCCATCCACTCTTTATACGGGTGGCGGCTTTTCAGGTCGGCATCGGTTTCAGCTGAATGCAGAATGCGGCCAATACGCGTGTCGATAACCATCAACTCGCCAGGGCCAACGCGTCCTTTTTCTACCACTTCATCAGGCTGGTAATCCCAGATCCCAACTTCGGAAGCACAGGTGATCAGCTTATCTTTGGTGATGACGTAGCGTGCTGGACGCAGGCCGTTACGGTCCAGGTTACAGGCTGCATAGCGCCCATCGGACATAACGATACCGGCAGGGCCATCCCACGGCTCCATGTGCATGGAGTTAAAGTCGAAGAAGGCTCGCAGTTCCGGATCCATGTTCGGGTTGTTCTGCCAGGCTGGTGGCACCAGTAAGCGCATGGCACGAACGATATCCATCCCGCCTGCTAATAGCAGTTCGAGCATGTTATCCATCGAGCTTGAGTCGGAACCGGTTTCGTTGACGAATGGTGCCGCATCATGCAAGTCCGGGATGAGCGGAGTCTGGAATTTATAGGTACGCGCACGCGCCCACTGACGGTTACCGGTAATGGTATTGATCTCACCATTGTGCGCCAGGTAGCGGAACGGCTGAGCCAGCGGCCAGCGTGGAACGGTGTTGGTGGAGAAACGCTGGTGGAACAGGCAAATTGCCGACTCCAGGCGTAAGTCCGCCAGGTCCAGGTAGAAGCGCGGCAAATCTGCCGGCATACACAGACCTTTATAGATGTTAACCAGGTTGGAAAGACTACAAACGTAGAAGTCTTTATCCTGAATACGTTTCTCAATGCGGCGACGGGCGATAAACAGGCGACGTTCCATATCACGTGGGCGCCAGCCAGCCGGAGCATTAACAAAAATTTGTTCGATGCGAGGCTTTGAGGAGAGGGCGATTTCACCGAGTACGTCTTCATTGGTTGGCACTTCGCGCCAGCCTACAATCGACAGGGTCTCGTTTTGCAACTCTTCTTCAACAATGCGGCGGCTTGCACTGGCCAGCGCATCGTCTTTATTTAAGAAAATCATGCCAACGGCATAATTTTTTGCCAAACGCCAGCCACGCTCTTCCGCAACGATTCGGAAGAAACGATCAGGCTTTTGCAACAGCAGGCCACAACCATCACCGGTTTTACCATCGGCGAGAATTGCTCCACGGTGTTGCATTCGGGCCAGTGCGTGAATAGCAGTACGCACTACCTTGTGGCTAGGTTCGCCTTCTATGTGGGCGATCAGGCCGAAACCACAGTTATCCTTCTCAAGGGATTTATCGTACAACATATCAGTGAACCTCCCCAGGCTCTACGTGACTCCCTACCAACCGTTTGCGTTCAGACACAGCAAGGGCATGGCGACGGGGTTTGCGCATCTACGCATTCCTCGCGTGTCGCCCTCTTGATGTCTTACGCATCCGGTTTCACAAGTGTTGAGGACTTGCTTTAGAGGGAATCTTAATTACTGCATAAATATGATGGGCACAGAACCCATCCAGAAAGCTTCCAGCGGATTTCCAAGTTATCGGGAAAGCGCACACAGGTCAAATGGCATTCTTATTTATACGATTATGTGCTAAACACACATTAACATCATGAAAATAAACATTTTATTATCATTTTTATCGTATTTAAGCGGCAGGATAATCGCCTGAGTAATGTGATCTCTCTCACTATCTGCGGGGTTGCAAAATTCCAGACCATGCTGGCAATGCTTGTATCGGCAGGATCTTATGCTATCAACGGGGTTTGGCGTGTTGTATGCCACTGTTTTTCACAGGGTCAGATATTCTTTAAAAATAGAGGGTGAATATAAGGAAAAGTAATCATCTTGCGGGTGCGTAAAATTGCATTAATTTTGCATTTATATGCAATGGATAAAGCTGCGCCAGAGCGATTGATCCAGGTCATCGCTAAAATGGGCAGAAAATGGCAGGCTACATCCCTTTTACAGGGCGGCCCATCAGATTATGCAGTTACAGAAATTAGTCAATATGTTTGGTGGTGATCTTCAGCGCCGTTATGGTCATAAAGTCCATAAACTCACGCTGCACGGGGGTTTTAGCTGCCCAAACCGTGATGGAACCATTGGACGAGGCGGGTGTACTTTCTGCAACGTGGCCTCTTTCGCTGATGAAACCCAACAACATCACTCTATTGCCGGGCAACTTGAGCGCCAGTCGCAGTTGGTTAACCGTGCGCAGCACTATCTCGCCTATTTCCAGGCGTACACCAGTACATGGGCAGAAGTGCAGGTGTTGCGTTCGATGTACCAGCAGGCCGTCAGCCAGGCCAGTGTTGTCGGGTTGTGTGTCGGCACACGCCCTGACTGCGTGCCCGATAGCGTGCTCGATTTGTTAAGCGAATATCATGACAAAGGCTTTGAAGTCTGGTTAGAGCTGGGCTTGCAGACCGCACATGACAAAACGTTGCATCGAATTAATCGCGGGCATGATTTTGCCTGTTATCAGGAAACCACGCGTCGCGCTCGTGGGCGCGGTTTGAAAGTGTGCAGCCACCTGATTGTTGGCCTGCCAGGTGAAGGTCGGGAGCAATGCCTGCAAACGTTGGAGCAGGTGGTTGAGACTGGCGTTGATGGCATCAAACTTCACCCACTCCATATTGTCAGCGGCAGCACCATGGCCAAAAGTTGGCAGGCAGGCCGACTGCAAGCTATCGAACTGGATGAGTACGCCATCACCGCAGGCGAGATGATTCGCCATACGCCACTCGATATTGTCTTCCATCGCATTTCTGCAAATGCCCGTCGTCCAACCCTGCTGGCACCGTTGTGGTGTGAGAATCGTTGGACTGGAATGGGCGCAATCGATAAATATTTGAATGAGCATGGCCCTCAGGGTTCAGCACTCGGAACACCGTGGGACCCGACATTTCTGTTGTAATTCCTGAGCGTGGGATCTTTTTGCGGTATATTTAGCAGATTGAAGGCGAAGGAAACGTTCCATGAAGCAAATCCGGTTACTTGCGCAGTATTACGTTGATTTGATGGTGAAGCTCGGATTAGTGCGCTTCTCTTTGTTGCTGGCTTCCGCATTGGTGGTGCTGGCTATTGTGGTGCAAATGGCCGTGACGATGCTGTTACGCGGCCAGGTCGAAAGTATTGATGTCGTTCGCTCGATCTTTTTTGGTCTGTTAATTACTCCCTGGGCCGTCTATTTCCTTTCTGTGGTGGTTGAACAACTCGAAGAGTCGCGCCAACGGCTGTCAAAGCTTGTGCAGAAACTCGAAGAGATGCGCGAAAGGGATCTCAAACTCAATGTGCAGCTTAAAGACAACATTGCACAATTGAATCAGGAAATCGCTGTTCGCGTTAAAGCTGAAGATGAACGTCAGACTATGCTTGAGCAACTCAAGGTTGAGATGCAAGAGCGCGCAGAGACGCAAATCCAACTGGAACAGCAATCGTCATTTCTCCGTTCTTTCCTTGATGCCTCGCCGGATCTGGTTTTTTACCGCAATGAAGATAAAGAGTTTTCAGGCTGCAACCGTGCCATGGAATTGCTGACGGGCAAAAGTGAGAAGCAATTAATCAGCCTGAAGCCGGAAGATGTGTATTCGCCAGAAGCGGCTCTGAAGGTCATTGAAACCGACGAAAAAGTATTTCGTCATAACGTGTCTCTGACCTACGAACAATGGCTGGATTATCCTGACGGTCGCAAAGCCTGCTTTGAAATTCGTAAAGTGCCGTACTACGACCGTGTAGGTAAACGCCACGGTTTAATGGGATTTGGCCGCGATATTACCGAGCGCAAACGCTATCAGGATGCTCTTGAACGCGCCAGCCGGGATAAAACCACCTTCATCTCTACCATCAGCCATGAGTTACGCACGCCGCTGAACGGTATCGTCGGGTTGAGTCGTATTCTGTTGGATACAGAGCTGAATCCTGAACAAACAAATTACCTCAAAACCATCCATGTTTCGGCCATCACACTCGGTAATATCTTTAACGATATCATCGATATGGATAAACTCGAACGCCGCAAGGTTCAGCTAGATAACCAGCCAATTGATTTCACCAGTTTCCTCGCCGATTTAGAAAACCTCTCCGGGTTACAGGCGCAGCAAAAAGGGCTGAAACTGGAAATGAACCCTACCTTGCCTCTGCCGCATAAAGTGGTGACGGATGGAACGCGCTTGCGACAAATCCTGTGGAATCTCATCAGCAATGCCGTGAAGTTCACCCCTAAAGGTGGTCTGGTTGCTGTGCGCGTGTGTTATGAAGAAGAAAACATCATGCGCTTTGAAGTTCAGGACTCCGGCATTGGTATTCCTCAGGACGAACAGGACAAGATCTTCGCCATGTATTACCAGGTGAAAGACAGCCATGGTGGTAAACCTGCAACCGGTACGGGGATTGGGTTAGCGGTATCGCGCCGCCTGGCTAAGAGTATGGGCGGCGATATCACGGTTAGCAGTAAGCCGGGTGAAGGCTCGCTGTTCACCCTGACGATTCAGGCGCCTCGCGTCGCGGATGAAGTTGAAGATACGCTTGAAGATGACGAAATGCCGCTGCCGGCGTTGCATGTTTTGCTGGTGGAAGATATTGAGCTTAATGTCATTGTTGCGCGCTCTGTGCTTGAGAAACTCGGCAATAGCGTCGATGTCGCCATGACGGGTAAAGAAGCGCTGGAAAAATTCACTCCAGGGGAATATGACCTGGTGCTGCTGGACATCCAGTTGCCTGATATGACCGGCCTGGATATTTCCCGCCAGTTAACCACTCGTTATTCGCGTGAAGATTTACCACCGCTGGTGGCATTGACTGCTAACGTATTGAAAGATAAAAAAGAGTATCTGGATGCTGGCATGGACGATGTGCTGAGCAAACCCCTCTCGGTTCCGGCATTAATGGCGATGATCCAAAAATTCTGGGACAACCAACAGTCAGAGTCTAAGAAGGAGTCTCAAGTGCCTCAAGTTAATAGTGAAAAGCAGCAAGCATTGCTCGATATTCCAATGCTTGAGCAGTATATGGACCTCGTCGGGCCAAAACTGATTACCGATGGGCTGGCGATGTTTGAAAAAATGATGCCGGGCTACCTGAGTGTTCTGGACTCCAATATGACTGCCCGCGATCAAAAAGGGGTGGTGGAAGAAGGTCATAAAATTAAAGGGGCGGCGGGGTCTGTTGGCTTACGTCATTTGCAACAAGTCGCTCAGCAAATTCAATCGCCGGACTTACCAGCATGGTCAGAAAATGTGGGTGAGTGGATTGAAGAGTTGAAACAAGAATGGCAACACGATGTTGATGTTCTGAAGGCCTGGGTGGCAAACGCTCCCAAAAAATGACCCCGGATAAACCGGGGTGCGCGAATTCTGCGCCAACACCAGGGAAAAAGTAGGTTGCGCCGTTGAGTTATAAGTATTTATCCAAATGGCGCAGCCGATAATCTCGTGTGCTGCTCAGGCATTAAGATAGCAAATCTTAAATAGTTTGTTACATGAATCAGTAAAATGTGTGAAGCATAGCGATCAAATCGTCATAACTGATGATAAAAATTGCATGATGAAAAGGAATGGCTAAATGAAGAAGATTGGTGTTGTGCTCAGTGGGTGCGGGGTCTACGACGGAAGCGAAATTCAGGAAGCGGTTATTACCTTGCTCGCTATCGCCCGCTCAGGTGCTGAAGCTGTCTGTTTTGCACCCGATAAAACTCAAGCAGATGTAATCGATCACCTTTCTAATAATAAGGTTATTGAGGATCGTAATGTGCTTGCTGAAGCCGCACGAATCACTCGCGGTACGATAATGCCCTTGGCTCACGCCGATGCCAACCAACTCGATGCCTTAATCGTCCCTGGCGGTTTCGGTGCAGCTAAAAACCTGTGCAATTTTGCGAGTCTTGGCAGTGAATGCGTGGTTGATAGTGATTTACGTCGTCTGGCCCGCGATTGTCATGCCCAGGGCAAGCCACTCGGTTTCATCTGCATTGCTCCGGTAATGTTGCCTAAAATTCTTGATATGCCGGTGCGTTTGACCATTGGTACCGATATCGACACCGCCGAGATCGTCGAAGAAATGGGAGCCGAACATGTTCCGTGTCCGGTCGATGATATTGTGGTTGATGAAGAACATAAAGTGGTGACGACGCCTGCTTACATGTTAGCGACACGCATTGATGAAGCCGCTTCAGGTATCGAAAAGCTGGTGGCTCGCATCGTGGATATGACTGAATGAAGAAAGGGCGTATTGCGCTCTTGAGCCTCTTCAAGCGCTGGCTTTTGCGTGGCCTGTTGGCACTGGTGGGGCTTTGGTTAGCGGGGATAATCCTGTTCAGCTTTATGCCGGTGCCGTTTTCCGCGGTGATGGTTGAGCGCCAGTTCAGTGCCTGGTTCAGTGGCGATTTCAGTTATGTTGCGCACTCGGACTGGGTGAGCATGGACGAAATTTCGCCGTGGATGGGGCTTGCCGTCATTGCGGCAGAAGACCAGAAATTTCCTGATCACTGGGGATTTGATGTCGCAGCGATTGAAAAAGCCGTAGCTCACAACGAACGCAACGAAAATCGTGTTCGTGGTGCCTCGACACTGTCTCAACAAACGGCTAAAAATCTGTTTCTTTGGGATGGGCGCAGCTATGTTCGCAAGGGACTCGAGGCAGGCTTAACACTGGGCATGGAAGTGGTGTGGACGAAACGCCGCATCCTGACGGTTTACCTGAATATTGCCGAGTTTGGTGATGGGATTTTTGGCGTGGAAGCCGCTTCGCAGAGCTATTTTCATAAACCAGCAAGCCGTCTGACTATGTCAGAAGCTGCATTGCTGGCCGCCGTTTTACCCAATCCTATCCGCTTTAAAGCGAATGCCCCGTCAGGTTATGTACGTCAACGCCAGCAATGGATTTTGCGTCAGATGCGCCAGCTAGGTGGTGAATCGTTTATGGCGCAGCATGAGTTGAAGTGAGAGCGTTGATTATAAAACGGTCACCGACGGGACCAGGGGCAAAAGAGTATTACTCCCTTTAGGACAAGCACAAGCCACGAGATCCCCCTGAAGAGCCATGGGAATATCGTTGAATTTTTGTAGATGCGGACCCAAGGGTTCGATTGTCCCGATTCCTTTGCACACCTGGCAGGAGGCTTTCATTCCGATAAGCGCTACCGGTAACCCTGCGATGGTAATGGTCGGAACACATTCGAGGATTTTTCCACCCGTTGTTGTCGGGCAGGTTTGAGTCATCATTGCTCTCATTATTTATTCCTGAATTATTTTCTTAGGTATCAGCGGGTGATAAATTTTCAACTGCAAATTCTTTATCCGGATTAGTCTTCTTCTACTTCAGGTACTTCGAATGAGCGAATTGCCAGGAAATCCACACTAATTGATGCGGCTGGATCAACCTTTTGAATATCGTGAACCAGCCAGGAAAAAATTTCTTCTGGAGCGTTATCGGTTGATGCTGGCATAGGTTTTTGCTGATACGCACAAACGCTGTATTCCAGAAATTTTTCTGCACGCTTGAATGCAGGAGTATAAATTTTTGGTGCAATCCGTATTCGCGTATCGTTTGGGTTTGTCATTACGCTATTAATAAACCAACGAGCTTGATCTTTTACATCATCCAGCCAACTCCAGTTATTTTTCAAAGTTTCTCGAGCCAAATGATTATCCGCTATTTTTGCCCGTGTTTCGGGGTCTTCTGTCGACAAGGTTATGGTGCTCATAATGTCTGCTTTTTCTGCATCTATTCTTTGCAGCTCTGTGCAATACAAGTAGTACTGTCGACCAAGCCAGTCAAAATAGCTGTCAAGATGAGCATTTTGGGCATGAATACTGAGTGTTTGGTTGCCGACGCTAGACTGATAACGTCTTGCCCAATATTGTGCGGAACGCCCTTCGATGGTGTCGTTCATATAAAAGTAGCTGGCAATATCTGTATCTATTTTGTCCATGGTTTGGTAATCAGGAAAAGGAACCCCCGCCATGTAAGCGGTACGATACATTTGATGTAGTGCCACCCGGCATAACTCCGCACTGGGTTTTTGTTCATCTGGTAATAAACCGCCACCTATATCTTCACTACTTCCGGCTAGCAAGATCTCTTGCCATTTTCCCTTGCCTAAAGAATAAATGCCACGCCATGGGCGGCGCTCATGGGCTGCAACCAAATGCAAAGCATTGCGTACCATTGAAGGTAAAGGCGTATCCTGGTCGATAGCTTTTTCCCCCATAAAAAGACTCACACCTTCTCCTGGCGCCCCCAGTAAAGCGACATAATAATCCAACCCATTATTGCTACTGGCGGGGCTATGGCGTGAACAATCAAAAAAACCGGCAAATATAATATCTACCGGGACTTTGTTATATAAGTATTTTACGGGTGAACCCTTGATCTCTTCTTTTTGGCAAATATCTTTAAGAAGATCATCGATGAATTTTCTCGCGAGGGTAGCACCAAGATCAAACCCAAAAATGGAGATGGAAATGTTTTTTACAGGGAGTGCATTGTTGTTGTTATTTTTTTCATAAAAATCCTCAAATCGAGTCTTCGCTGAAGAAACTCTTGTATCAACACCGGTTAAAAACATAGCAGACATCACTTTGTTATCTCGTAACCACGGTGTTGACTCTATACTCACTTTAGTTAGTATTTTACCCTTTACTGCGGTAATAACCTTTTTCCACTTCAGAGGATTACAAAGTTCCTTAAATTTATTATCCAGTACCTCATACCAGGGTTTGGTAAATATTTCTCCGGCTGCCTCCTCCAGTTCACCTGCTGGAATGCTTTTAACTTCATCTATAAATTTATCAAGGCCACCATCCATCGCTGTACGTAGTTTTTCAGAAAGTTCTTCTTTGAAAGGAGTACCCAGACCTGAAAAGTAAAATTTATCAAAGCATGAATTGTTTGTATTTGAGCTGTTTTCTGGATATGCCCGAAAAAGACGTGCAACATTACTTAGTCGATGTTGTGTTGCATCTTGTTCAATATTACGTTCCACGCCATCAAAAAATAGTCCCAGATGCCAGGTACGTCCGCAAGAGTTTGAATGGCTATCTTCATTTTGCTGTGCCTGGTTAGCACTGCCAATAATTTGTTCCTTATTCATTTACACATCCCTATTTAACTTGATTTTTATTCTCTACATAATTGGGTATTTTCCGCCATGGATGGCTTAACCCTTCACCCCACCACAAACGAACATTATCGCCAGGCAAAAAATATACATGCAGGTAGTTCTCTCCCCATTTTCTTTCCGGTAACGGGAGAGTTTTGTTTCGTTTTTCCAGTCGCATCCCTTGTAAATATTGAGAATGAGTTATATCAATTGTCCATATAACTTCAGCAGTTTTCCCTTCAATATTCCCACAGCAGGTTACTGCTCCGCCACCCTGAGCAAAAGCATTCCCACCCGCAACACCATTGACGCTAAAACCCAATATTGGTCTATCCAGATCATTATGAATTACGAGTTGCACCCCACCAGTCGGTGGTCCAAAAAATACGTCCCATGCAAGGTTTAAACCCCAGATAATACCCAGCAGAATTAATCCTCTTCCTAGCCAACGGCACCAGCGCGCCCAAAAGCGATGCAGCGCAGCATCTATTTTTTCTAGCCGGAACAGTAAATTCATATTTTTGCTATCCTTATTATCTCTCTGTCCTTTATTTATTTTTTGTGTTTATTTCGGGCCGTGTTTCAAACGGGGACCATGCATCAGGACTCCACCCCAGTTTAACCTGATCATTTGGTAGGAAATGTACATGCAGATTATCCTCCCCCCATATTCTTTCCGGCAACGGGAGAGTTTTGTGACGAGTTTCTTTACGCAAACCGGCATCATATTGTTTGCGTGTAGTGCTTAGTGTCCATATAACTTCAGCAGTATCCCCTTCAATAGTCCCACAGCATGTAAGAGTCCCACCTCCATGTGCAAAAGCATTTCCCCCCGCAACACCATTAACGCTAAAACCAAGAATTGGGCGGTCTAGCTCACTATGAATGATCAGCGCGACGCCTCCGGTCGGTGGTCCAAAAAATACGTCCCATGCAAGGTTTAAACCCCAGATAACACCCAGCAGAATTAATCCTCTTCCTAGCCAACGGTTCCAGCGCGCCCAAAAGCGATGCAGCGCAGCATCTATTTTTTCTAGTCGGAACAGTAAATTCATATTTTTGCTATCCTTATTATCTCTCTGTCCTTTATTTATTTTTTGTCTTAATTTCTGGCCGCTTTTCAAACGGGGACCATGCATCAGGACTCCATCCCAGTTTGACCTGATCATTTGGCAGGAAGTGAACATGCAGATTATCTTCCCCCCATTTTCTTACCGGCAATGGCAGAGTTTTTTGTCGTTTTTCCAGTCGCATCCCTTGTAAATATTGAGAATGAGTTATATCCAGTGTCCATATAACTTCAGCAGTTTTCCCTTCAATAGTCCCACAGCATGTAAGAGCCCCACCTCCATGTGCAAAAGCATTTCCCCCCGCAACACCATTAACGCTAAAACCAAGAATTGGGCGGTCTAGCTCACTATGAATGATCAGCGCGACGCCTCCGGTAGGTGGCCCAAAAAAAACCGCCCAGGCGAGGTTCAGACCCCAGATGGCAACCAGTAGAATTAATCCTCTGCATAACCAGCGACTCCAGCGTGCCCAAAAGCGATGCAGCGCAGCATCTATTTTTTCCAGCCGGGAAAGCAGACTCATAGTTCCATGTCCTGAAGAAGTGCTTCGGTGAGGGTGATATTTCCTGCTGCAACTTTTTCGACTGCTAGGACCATATCGGATGATTCAATAGCTTTACTTCCACCACTCAAGTAATGGAGAGCATATATTTTTTTATCAATGGGGCGTGCTAGCCCCGCTTGTTGTGCTTTATTGAGCGCCTTATGAACCATTGCACGCTGAATACATACCGGGAATTTCTTACTCTGTGGTTGTTGTACCCATACTCTTAATAAGGCGCTGACGTCAGTGTCACCATTTAATATTTCCCAAAGAGCGTGATCGAGTTCAATATTTTTTTGGGTCTTATCATATTCGGCGTTTAAGGAGGGGATTAACGCTAATGACCACCATCGTTGTTTAATATTGGGAACAAACCATTCTTTGATCCCACTAAAAAGAGCCGAATACCCATTCAGATCGTTGCGTTGCGATAAATGTTGTAATACATGGGGCGTATAGAACCGCAACAATAGTCCTTTATTAACCGGAGACTTTACAACGCAGCCCCAGGAGAGTTGTTCTGCCAATTGTGGTAATGCAACACTGGAAATAATGATTCCATGTAATGCCCCTTGTTCTTCGAGAGTGAGTGGAATCGTGTCATTCAAGTCATTGATTTTTATAAGCCATGGTCCAATGGAAACCAGAGTCTCAAGCTGTGGATGAATAAAAATAGATCTCATCCTGTCACTTGCGGATGCACATATCTCACGCAGAATTTTATTTTCAACTAAACCCGCTTCAAATAATGCATACGATGAAGTGGTAGTCTCTTGGGTCATATGGCTAACAATCAGTAATTCGGACAGTGTCATAGTATTAACTTCCACCCACTATTGCTGCATCTTCACGCATTGAGTTCATCATGCATTCCTGGCAAATATCTTCATCAATTTCAGGCCGAGCCGCCATATCAGGCGACTCGGCCTTATTTTTTCCCAGCGTTAATTTTCCTTGGGAAAGAGTGAGTTCATCTGGCAATTGCCCATTCCATTCTGTGCCCTTACCCGGAGAACCCATCCCCATATTTACAATTGCACTGGTTTGGATACCGCTGGCGTCAATTTTGATAAAGTTGCCACCGGCTTGTAGTGTTAACTCACATCCTGCATCAAGTGTGACTTTACTGCCTGCTTTGACGTGATATTCACTGCCATTTACGATCAGCATATTTTCTTCAGTTTTAATATGAAGAGTCTGTGAAACAGTGAGTGAATAATCTTCTTTAACTAAATCACGTTTTTCGCTTTCAACTCGTAAATGATTTTCGCCTTTGATATGCATCAGCTGATTTTCACCAACCCAGAAAGCATCGCGATTATTGACTATCCGATTCATGTCCTTCTGGGCATGCATCGACAGCAATTCCTGACCAGTCTGGTCTTCAAACATCAGTTCGTTGTAGCCGTTACCCTTGTAGGTCTGCGAGCGGATTGCCATCCGGGTTTTAGTCCCGGGGTAAATTTCACCGTCACGCGCCCGTGTTCATCGCAGTAAATTTCCTCTCCGGCAGGACCGGTGACTGTCCCAATTTGCGGGCCGTCTATGCGGGGTTTTGGCAACGGCACCGGTCGCCAGGTCTGTGTGGACGGAATAACATAAAAACGGCTGGTGAGCGTGGTGCCCTGGCCTGAACTGCCTGTGTGCGCCTGTGGCTGGTTGCCGGTCATCTCGCATGACACCACCTGCCACGCGCGGTTCAAGTCTTCACGCGGGTGCCCGGTGAGAGTGTACCAGCGCCCCGGCTGGAGCTGCGGGCAGTTACTGGTGCCGCTGGCAAAATCCACATTATTGCGCCAGCCTTCCACCTGATATTTAGCAAAATCGGCGCCGCGCTGCTCATCCTTAAAACGCCCCGGATAGTCAAAGATTTCATAGTCCGGGCGCTGATACGACAGGTTTGCGCCTTCTTCCCGGTACTGCGCCTGCCAGCCTGGCGCGGTGAAGGTGTAATCCTTTGTGGTGACT
>NZ_JBAVHX010000007.1:0-17305 GCF_049686335.1 Buttiauxella sp.
GCGATATCGTGCTGCAGAGTGAAAGCAAAATCACGCTGAAAATGGGCGGCTCATTCATCGTCATTCATCCCGGCGGCGTGGATATCACCGGCCTGAAAATCAATCTCAACGGCGGCGGCAGTCCGGGGACACCGGTTAAGACGTTGCAGGCAGCGGTATTGAGCCGTCTGAGTGATGAGGATGATTCAGCAGATGAGCCTCCGGAGGATGAGGACGGGAGTTATGATGATTCCTGCTGCGGGAATGACTCAGGAGAAAAGGATGAACCAAGCCTGAATCATATGCTTGCTTCATTGAAAGGAATGGATGGTATTCAGAGTAAAGAACTTATATTTAATGCATTTTTTGAAGGGGATATGGAATGACTTCTCAATTAACTCCAATTTTTGATAAAGCACATGATAAACCGAAACAATATGATGGTTTACTCGGATGGTCCGCTGATTGGAAATGCGATATAGATCAGAAAAGTAAACCCGTTCCCCTTGACGAAATATGGTCATTATCCCCTGAAGAAGAAAGCGTGATCGTTCGTAAAGGAGATACTCTTGGAAAAATTGCTAAAGAACATTTCTGTTCAACAGAAGAACTGGTTTCATATAACGGGATAACAAACCCGTCATTAATTTATCCCGGACAAATAATCAAGATACCGATTGAACATTATTCTTATCCAGATGCAGAGGATGAGCAAAGCGACGATCAATGTACTGTATCATTTTCATTTGAAGATCTCATTGAGAAACCTATTTCAGGAATTAAAGTTAAGGTTGTGTCAGCGCTGGGTGATGTGTATGAATCCATAACAGATGGGATGGGTCAAATAGAAAATTTCACCACGAAAGCTGAAGCTGAGTTGAAAATATTTGTTTCCAGTGCTGCAGGGAAGATAAAAGAGGTAGCCAGTTTCACACCGTTATCTGGAAAGGTGAATATCATTCTGTCAAGCCCTAAAGTCCGGGTGAAGGGTAAGAGCATTGCTTTAACAGGGCCTTCAGGTAATGTCGAAAATAAAAATGGTGATATCAATAATGTCGAGGTTGGGCGCGATTCGCAGGGTGGTCCCAGAATTCATATCAGCCATGTCTGTCCAAACGCTTATGACCTGACGTTAAGAAAGAATGTTATTTACTGGAATCAAATTATTGCGGCATCTGAACGGAGCGGCATTATTCCTCAATGCATAGCAGCGGTGATCAGTGCCGAAGCAGCAAAGTATGCAGGTGGAGTATGGAAACCCACCTCTGTTTGTAGATCAGGAACTAACCCAAGGACAAATATAACCAGTTACAAGAGTTCTGCGGCAGGAATGACTCAGTTTTTAAACGGTTCATGGATGGCTGAAACCTTTAGGAATGGAACTTACTTGTATGAAAAAGCAACACAGGAGGGACTCATTGCGGATAAACCAGTATTAGATATAAACGGGCTGGAAGTAAGAAATAAGAAAGGTGAAGTTAAATATGAGAAGAAGTTTGAAATATTTCCAGATGAATGGAGGAATTTAAAGGAACTAAGGAGACAAAGGTTTATAACCGGCGTGACGCCCTATCCACGTTATGCAACACATGCTGTACAAAAATGGCTAGATCTCAGATTCAAGCCTGAGTATGCGATTATGGCAGCGGTTGATTATGGAGTGGCGAATTTAGCCTCACTTCAAAATGCAGGCTATAACATTGATGGACTCAATGATGCAGAGAAAGCAAAATTAATCTATCTTACGCATCACCTGGGATTAGGCGATGCAAAACTATTTATAAAAAATGAGATACCAGAAAGCAGGGCTAGTCATTTATTAAAAGCTCAAGTTGGGGTGAGGTCAGCTGTAGAAAAATTCATTAAGCAGGGTAGTTACATCCAGGCGCACAGAACATGGCTAACGGAGTATATAAACAACAATATCAAAGTTGAAAAATACTTCTGTCCAGAGTTAACAAACCCGCCAAAGCTTAAAGATGCTTCACTTTTAGAAGTGTTAAACTCAATATAAATACAGAGTCGCCATGAAAAATTATTTATTAATCATAGCAATGTTTTTTTTGTATCCGATTATCAGCTTTGCTGAATGTAATCCCAATGCAACACTATGTAAGAACACCACTCTTGGCCTACTCAATCAAGTAGAAATGGTTAACTCAGGGGATGAATACTCATACATATTCCTTAATGGTAAGGAAATATATAAGGCAAAAACGAGTTATATGGTTGCAAGTAATGATGATGGAATATTTAAAAACAAGAAGTATTTAATAACTAAAGCCACTCTTTCATATGTGTCAGAGGACCCTTGCTTCCCAGATAAACAAGCATCACGCTGTGGTGTTAATGTGGTTCTTGACCTAACAAGTGGAAAACCAGTAATTTCCAATAGTTTTTTCTCTGAGTTCGGAGAGTCTAACATTACCTGGGTTTCATGGGGAAAAGCGAATGCGATCATCGTCATTGATGATGAACTACGATTTAAATATGCCAATGGGCATGTCGAACGTGTTACTCAAGATAAAAACTCTATTTCAAGTAGTGACGTTGGTAAATAAATCTTTATGCCAGGTTGATATCAGATAGGTGAGAGCAACAATCACCAATGGATAATTGCCCTACACCGCCTACGAGCGTCTACTGTTTATGACAGTACCCCGAAAGAATTGGGCAATCTGCGCGGTCGTCACCCGGACAGGATTCAGCAAGCGCCAGCCATTGTTGGCGCATCGCCTGAAGCTCACTTATGTTAATGTTTCCTGCCGATTTTGTCGGATGTCGCTGCCGCTCATCCGACCTGTGATTCAAGCCTGTGGAGGCAGACACACGCCAATGCCACCAATGCCGCAATAGCCATATGGATTTTTATGCAGATATTGCTGGTGGTCGTCTTCGGCATAATAGAACGGACCCGCATTGGCGATTTCCGTAGTTACCTTGCGGTCATCTCCGGCGCGAGCCATCGCCTCCTGGAAACGTTCGAAACTGGCGCGCGCGGCGCTATCTTGCTCAGGCGTAAGTGGGTAAATCCCGGAGCGATATTGCGTCCCGACGTCTCCGCCCTGGCGCATGCCCTGAGCCGGATCGTGATTTTCCCAGAACACCTGCAGCAACTGTTCGTAACTCACCACTTGTTGGTCGTAAACCACACGCACGGCTTCGGTGTGCCCGGTCATGCCACTGCACACTTCACGGTAGGTTGGATTGGGCGTAAATCCGCCCGCGTAACCTGCGGCGGTGCTGTATACCCCTGGGACCCGCCAGAACACACGCTCAACGCCCCAGAAACAGCCCATCGCAAAATAAGCGATTTCCATCCCATCTGGTACATTTGTCATTGAGTGTTCGTTAACCGCATGCAACGTGGCAATAGGCATCGGGGTGTTGCGGCCAGGCAACGCTTCTGACTGGGTCACGGGATGGGTTTTCTCAAATAATTTCATCAGTCATGCTCTCCCGATATCGGCAAAATTTAACAACAACCGTCGAGCGGTTGTAACGAAGCGTGTTATTGCAGACAATAACCACGCATTATCAGACTACAGTACATATAAGAATTATTTGGGTTATTGTGCATTTTTCAACCCCAATTGTTGGGGTTTTGTTAAGCCTAAGGGCGGCGATAACGTTTCCTTCCAGGGGTGGGAACAAGGATATTCAGGAGAAAACGTGCCACAAATTCGGATTATTTGCTCGGCCTGTTTGTGCCTGGTAAGCACGTGGGCGGGAGCTGCCAACGTACGTTTACAGGTTGATGGGTTAAGCGGCGAGCTACAAAAAAACGTTCGTGCGCAACTTTCGACAATCCAGGGTGATGAAGTGACGCCAGACCGGCGTTTTCGCGCGCGCGTGGATGATGCTATCCGTAACGGATTGAAAGCGCTCGGGTATTATGAGCCGACCATTGAGTTCGACCTGCGGCCACCACCGGCCAAAGGGCGTCAGGTTTTGATAGCTAAAGTCGATCCCGGCCCGCCAGTTCTGATTGGCGGCACTGATGTTATCCTGCGTGGTGGCGCGCGCGATGATAAAGATTACATCGCGTTATTGGGAGATCGCCCGAAGATCGGCACCATTCTTAATCATCATGATTACGACAGTTTCAAAAAAGACCTTACCAAAATCGCGCTGCGTAAGGGCTACTTCGACAGTGAATTCATCAAAAGCCAGCTCGGGGTTTCCCTTGAGCGACGCCAGGCGTTCTGGGATATCGATTACAACAGCGGTGAGCGTTATCGTTTTGGCCCGGTGACCTTCCAGGGCTCACAAATTCGTGAAGAATATCTGCAAAATCTGGTGCCGTTTAAGACGGGCGATTATTACCAGTCGAGCGATTTGGCTGAGTTAAACCGCCGCTTATCAGCAACAGGCTGGTTTAATTCGGTGGTCGTGGCGCCGGAATTCGAGAAATCGCGCAAAACCAAAGTGTTGCCATTGCAGGGTGTCGTTTCCCCGAGAACTGAAAATACCATTGAAACCGGTGTGGGTTATTCCACCGACGTGGGTCCTCGCGTAAAAGCGTCGTGGAAAAAACCGTGGATGAACTCCTACGGCCACAGCCTGACCAGCAGTATCAGCCTTTCCGCGCCCGAGCAGATTGTCGATTTCAGCTACAAAATGCCGCTGCTTAAGAACCCGCTGGAACAATATTATCTGGTGCAGGGCGGCTTTAAAGCCACTGACCTGAACGATACCAAGTCCGACTCCAGCACCCTCGCGGTCTCCCGTTATTGGGATTTATCCAGCGGCTGGCAGCATGCCATCAACCTGCGCTGGAGCCTCGACCACTTTACTCAGGCAGACGTGACGAATACCACGATGCTGCTTTATCCTGGTGTGAGCCTCAACCGTACCCGTTCGCGCGGCGGTTTGATGCCAACCTGGGGTGATTCACAACGCTACTCGATTGATGTTTCCGACACCATGTGGGGGTCTGATGTCGACTTTGCTGTTATTCAGGCACAGCAAGTCTGGATCCGCACGTTGCAGGAAAAACACCGTTTTGTGGTGCGCGGCAACGTGGGCTGGATTGAAACAAACGACTTCGACAAAGTGCCACCTGACTTGCGTTTCTTCGCCGGTGGCGACCGCAGTATTCGTGGTTACTCCTATAAATCTGTCTCTCCGGAAAACGACAAAGGCGAGCTGACGGGGGCATCAAAAATGGTCACCGGTTCCCTGGAATATCAGTACAACGTCACGGGAAAATGGTGGGGCGCGGTATTTGTTGACTCAGGTGAAGCGGTCAACGATTTCAAACAGAGCAACTTTAAAACCGGCGCAGGTTTCGGTGTGCGCTGGCAGTCACCTGTCGGGCCCATCAAGCTCGATCTGGCCGTTCCGGTGGCTGACAAAGATGAGCACGGATTACAGTTTTACATCGGTTTGGGGCCTGAACTATGAGTCGTTGGAAGAAGATAAGCCTCGCGGTGTTGGTCTTTATCGTGCTGCTAATTGGCGCAGTTGGTTTCCTGGTGGGCACGACGAGCGGGCTGCATGTCTTATTTAATGCGGCCAATCGTTGGGTGCCGGGGCTGGACATCGCAAACGTAACCGGTGGCTGGCGCAATCTGAGTATCAAAGGTTTGCGATACCAGCAGCCTGGCGTCAATGTCACTGCGGGTGAAATTAATCTCGCGGTTAAACTCGGCTGCCTGCGCGACAGTAGCCTGTGCGTGAATAATCTCTCGCTCAAAGATATCGACGTGGTTGTCGACACCAAAAAAATGCCACCGTCGGCTGCGGTTGAGGAAGAAGACACTGGCCCGTTAGATCTCACTACGCCATATCCGATCACTCTGAGCCGCGTGGCGCTTAACAACGTTAATATCAAGATTGATAACACCACCGTTTCGGTGATGGAGTTTACCTCTGGCCTGAACTGGCAAGAGCGAAACCTGACGGTGACGCCAACCAATCTCGAAGGCTTGCTGATTGCACTGCCGAAGGTAGCAAAAGTCGCGCAGGAAGAGGTGGTCGAGCCGAAGATCCAGAACCCGCAGCCGGAAGAGTTACCGCTTGGGGAAACGCTCAAACAGCTGTTTGAAAACCCTGTTTTGCCAGAAATGACCGATGTGCATTTGCCGCTCAACCTGAATATTCAGGAGTTTCGCGGCTCGCAACTGCGCCTGACCGGTGATACCGATTTGCTGGTCAGCAGCCTGTTGTTAAAAGTCAGCAGCATCGACGGCTCTCTGAAACTTGACGCGCTGGATGTCGACTCTAACCAGGGGCAGGTAAATGCCACGGGTAGCGCGGAGCTGCGCGATAAATGGCCGGTGGATCTCACCTTAAACACCACGCTGAATATCGATCTGATTAAAGGCGAAAAGGTGAAGATGAAGATTGGCGGGGAACTGCGGGATGTGCTGAAAGTCGGCATGAATCTTTCAGGCCCGGTCGACATGGAAATCACCGCACATACGCAGCTGGCTGAGGCCGGTTTGCCGCTCAATCTGGAAGTGGTCAGCAAACAGCTTTACTGGCCGTTTACCGGGAAAAAAGAGTATCAGGCCGACGATCTTAAACTGAAATTCAGTGGGAAAATGACGGACTACGCGCTGTCATTCCGCACCTCAGTGAAAGGCGAACAAATCCCTCCAGCGGTGATTACCCTTGACGGCAAAGGCAACGAGCAACAGCTAAATCTCGACAAGCTACGGGTGAGCGCATTGCAGGGAAACACTGACCTGAAAGCGGTTCTCGACTGGAGCAAAGCGATTAGCTGGCGTGGCGAGTTGAAACTCGACGACATCAACACCGCGAAGCAATTCCCGGACTGGCCTGCGAAGCTTGACGGCCTGGTGAAAACCAGCGGCAGTCTGTATGGCGGCAGCTGGCAGGTGGATGTCTCGGAGCTGAAACTTGCCGGTAACGTCAAAAATAACAAAGTGAGTGTGACCGGGAAACTCAACGGTAACAGTTACATGCAGTGGAAAATCCCTGGTTTGCATGTCGAGCTGGGACGCAACAGCGCGGATATTAAAGGCGAGCTGGGAGCGAAGGATTTGGATCTCGATGCCCATATCGATGCCCCGAATCTCGACAATGCGTTACCCGGCCTCGGCGGTACGGCAAAAGGCCTCATTAAAGTGCGTGGCGAAGTGAAAGCACCGCAACTGCTGGCGAATGTCACGGCTAACAATTTGCGCTGGCAAGAGCTGTCTATTGCACGCGTGTTGTTGAAAGGGGATGTGAAATCCACCGATCAAATCGCCGGGGATCTGGATCTGCGCGTCGAAGGCATTGCCCAGCCAGGGGTGAATATCAACCTGGCGACCCTTGTGGCAAAAGGCTCTGAAAAGCAGCATCAGTTACAATTGCGCATCCAGGGCGAGCCGGTCTCCGGGCAACTCGATCTCTCCGGCAGCTTCTCTCGTGCGGAAGAGCGCTGGCGCGGCACCCTCAGTAATACTCGTTTCGAGACACCTGTCGGGCCGTGGTCGCTCAATCGGACACTTGCGCTCGATTACCGCAACAAAGAGCAGAAGATCAATATTGGCGTGCATTGCTGGACTAACCCGAATGCCGAACTTTGCGTGCCACAGCCGATTGATGCCGGCGCGAAAGGGCGTGCGGTGGTCAATCTCAATCGCTTTGATCTCGCGATGCTCAAACCGTTTATGCCAGCGGATACGCAGGCTGTCGGCACCTTCAGCGGCCGGGCAGATGTCAGCTGGGATGCGGAATCTGAAGGCTTGCCTCAGGGTTCCGTCACGCTCACGGGCAACGGCGTTAAAGTCACGCAAGTGGTCAATGACAGCCCACTGCTGGTGGCGTTCGACACGCTTAATTTGAATGCGGAACTCAAAAACAACCAGGCGAAACTGGGCTGGTTGATCCGTGTTGCGCAAAACGGCCAGTTCGACGGCCAGGTGCAAATTAGCGATCCGCAGAACCGCCGTAATCTCGCCGGTAATGTGAATATGCGTAACTTTGATTTGGCTATCGCCAACTCGATTTTCTCGCGCGGGGAAAAAGCTGCCGGGAAACTTAACGCCAACTTACGACTGGCGGGTAACGCCGAGCGTCCACAACTGTTCGGGCAATTGCAGCTCAATGGCATGGATATCGACGGTAACTTTATGCCGTTTGATATGCAGCCAAGCCAGATTGCGATGAATTTTAATGGGATGAACTCAACGCTTGCCGGCACGGTGCGCACTAAACAGGGGGATATTGCGCTGAGTGGTGACGCAGACTGGACGCAAATCGACAACTGGCGGGCCCGTGTGGCGGCGAAAGGCAATAAGGTACGCATCACAGTGCCGCCGATGGTACGCCTCGACGTTTCGCCAGACGTTGAGTTTGTCGCGACGCCAAGTCTGTTCACACTGGATGGCCGCGTTGATATTCCGTGGGCGCGTATCGTGGTACATGACGTGCCGGAAAGCTCAGTCGGCGTTTCCAGTGACGAAGTGATGCTGGATAAAAATCTTAAGCCGATAAAACCGCAAACCGCGGGCATCCCGATCAACAGTAATCTGATTATCCACGTCGGCGATAACGTGCGTCTGAGTGCCTTTGGTTTGAAAGCGCGTTTGAACGGTGATTTGAAGATGGTGCAGGATAAGCAGGGCCTGGGTCTGAACGGGCAGATCAACATTCCGGAAGGGCGCTTCCACGCTTACGGACAGGATTTGATCGTGCGAAAAGGCATACTGCTGTTCTCGGGGCCGCCGGATCAACCGTTGCTGAATATCGAGGCCATTCGTAATCCGGAAGCGACGGAAGATGACGTCATTGCCGGTGTTCGTGTCACAGGAACGGCCGATGAGCCAAAAGCTGAAATATTTTCTGATCCGGCTATGCCACAGCAAGAAGCCTTGTCCTACCTGCTTCGCGGGCAAGGTTTAGACACTTCTGGCGACGAAGGTAACGCCATGACGTCAATGCTTGTTGGCTTGGGGGTTGCACAAAGTGGTCAGGTTGTGGGTAAAATCGGCGAGACGTTTGGCGTAAGCAACCTGGCGCTGGACACCGCTGGGGTGGGGGATTCCTCACAAGTGGTGGTCAGTGGCTATGTACTGCCAGGTCTCCAGGTAAAATATGGCGTGGGTATTTTTGACTCGTTGGCGACACTAACACTGCGCTATCGCCTGATGCCTAAGCTGTACCTGGAAGCGGTGTCTGGAATCGACCAGGCACTTGATCTGCTTTATCAGTTTGAGTTTTAAGCTATGCGAATTTTTGTTTACGGCAGTTTACGACGCAAGCAAGGTAATAGTCACTGGATGACCAACGCCCAGTGGCTTGGGGAGCATCATGTCGAAAATTACGCTTTATACAGCCTCGGCCATTATCCGGGAGTCGTACCGGGTGAGGGATCGGTGTTGGGTGAAGTGTATCGCATTGATGCTTCTACTCTTTCTGAATTGGATGCTTTGCGCACCAAAGGTGGCGAATATAAACGCCAACTGATTCGGACCCCCTATGGCAGTGCGTGGATGTACGTCTACCAACGGCCAGTCGATGGGTTAACCCGCATTGAAAGCGGTAACTGGCTGGACAAAGACCAGTACTAAAATGCTTCCAACGGCCACTCATTCGAGTGGCCGTCACTTTTGCAAAGCCAAAAAAAACACCGCCAGTTGGCGGTGTTTTCACATACATTGAGCGACGTAAGAATTACTTTTTAGCACGCTCGAAGGAAGCAATGATTTCCGCTTTAGCGGCTTCAGCATTGTCCCAACCTTCAACTTTAACCCATTTGCCTTTCTCGAGAGCTTTGTACTGCTCGAAGAAGTGGGAGATCTGCGCTTTCAGCAGTTCTGGCAGGTCGTTCACATCTTTAATGTGATCGTATTCTTTGCTCAGTTTGGTGTGCGGAACCGCAACCAGCTTAGCGTCTTCGCCAGCTTCGTCAGTCATTTTCAGCACGCCAACTGGACGGCAACGGATAACAGAACCTGGTTGCAGTGGGTACGGAGTTGGGACCAGAACGTCAACCGGATCACCATCTAAAGACAGGGTGTGGTTGATGTAACCGTAGTTGCACGGATAGAACATTGCGGTAGACATGAAACGGTCAACGAACAGCGCGCCGGTGTCTTTATCAATTTCATATTTGATAGGGTCAGCGTTTGCTGGGATTTCGATAACAACGTAGATGTCTTCTGGCAGATCTTTACCCGCAGGGACGTTGAGTAAGCTCATGTCTTTTTTCCTTTAAACTGGTGTCATTCAAGTGCCCAGTATTATAGCTAACTGCACCTAAATGTCTTTTGCTCTTTTTGCACCGATATTTGCCCGCCATCCCTTTCCAGAACCTTCCGACAACGCGAAAATCCATAAACATAGCCGTATCCTTTATAAATTTTTGTAAGCGGTTACAAGCATGTAGGTGACTTGTTTGAATTGTGATGTAACTCATTCTGTTAGCCACTATGTCGTCTATAGTTTTCTCGAAGGTCAGGTATTAACCAACAATAACCCTACGAGGATGTACCTATGTGGAAGCGCTTACTTTTGGTCTCTGCTGTCTCCGCAGCTATGTCGTCTATGGCGATAGCTGCTCCGTTAACGGTCGGATTTTCGCAGGTAGGATCTGAATCCGGTTGGCGTGCGGCAGAAACGTCGGTTGCGAAGAGCGAAGCTCAGAAACGTGGCATCACGCTGAAAATCGCTGACGGTCAACAAAAACAAGAAAACCAGATTAAAGCAGTTCGTTCGTTTATCGCTCAGGGCGTTGACGCAATCTTCATCGCGCCAATCGTCGCCACGGGTTGGGAGCCTGTATTACAAGAAGCAAAAGAGGCCAAAATCCCGGTATTCCTGCTGGACCGTAATATCGATGTAAAAGACAAATCGCTGTATATGACGGTGGTGACAGCCAACAACGTGCTGGAAGGCCAGTTGATTGGTGAGTGGCTGCTCAAAGAACTGAATGGCAAGCAGTGTAACGTGGTTGAGTTGCAAGGCACCGTGGGCGCGAGCGTGGCAATCGACCGTAAGAAAGGTTTTGCTGACGCCATCTCTAAAGCGTCTAACGTGAAAATTATCCGTTCTCAGTCCGGCGACTTCACCCGCAGTAAAGGTAAAGAAGTCATGGAAAGCTTTATCAAAGCTGAGAACAACGGCAAAAACATCTGCATGGTTTACGCCCATAACGATGACATGGTGATTGGTGCGATTCAGGCCATCAAAGAAGCGGGCCTGAAACCAGGTAAAGACATTCTGACCGGTTCTATCGACGGCGTGCCGGACATCTACAAAGCCATGATCGATGGTGAAGCGAACGCAAGCGTTGAACTGACACCAAACATGGCAGGCCCGGCGTTTGACGCACTCGAGAAATTCAAGAAAGACGGCACCATGCCAGAAAAAGTGACGATTACGAAGTCGACCCTGTACCTCCCGGACACCGCGAAAGAAGAGCTCGAGAAGAAGAAATCGATGGGTTACTAACATAGAGAATTTTCTTTCATAGAGCGGATTCATCCGCCGTTATGGTTCAGATATGTAGGGCGGATAAGCGCAGCGTCATCCGCCGAAACGGTTTAGATATGTAGGATGGATAAGCGTAGCGTCATCAACCATCAAGGTGCAGACCACGTCGATGGCGCTGCTGCTTATCCATCCTACAGTTGTACGTTGGCGGGAGTGCGTTAATGGACATACATAACAACCAGGAAATTCTGCGCACGGAAGGCTTATCGAAACATTTCCCAGGGGTCAAAGCGCTCGACAAAGTCGACTTCAGCCTTAAACGTGGCGAAATCATGGCGTTGTTGGGTGAAAATGGCGCGGGAAAATCAACGCTTATCAAAGCACTGACCGGTGTTTATCAACGTGATAGCGGCAATATTTATCTTGAAGGTGAACTGATTTCACCGAAAAACACCGCCCACGCCCAACAGCTTGGCATTGGCACGGTGTATCAGGAAGTGAACCTGTTGCCGAATATGTCGGTGGCAGACAATCTGTTTATTGGACGGGAGCCACGTCGCTTTGGTTTTTTACAACGCAAAGAGATGGAAAGGCGCGCCACCCGGCTGATGGAATCCTACGGGTTTTCGCTGGATGTCGCCGAACCACTGAACCGCTATTCTGTGGCGATGCAGCAAATCGTAGCGATTTGCCGGGCGATTGATCTGTCGGCAAAAGTGCTGATCCTCGATGAACCGACCGCCAGCCTCGACACCAAAGAGGTCGAAATGCTCTTTACCCTGATGCGCCAACTGCGCGATCAGGGCGTGAGCCTGATCTTTGTCACCCACTTCCTCGATCAAGTTTATGAAGTCACGGACAGGATCACGGTTCTGCGTAACGGCGCGTTTGTTGGCACGCGGGAAACCGCCGAGCTGCCACAGATCGAACTGGTCAAAATGATGCTGGGGCGTGAGCTGGAAAGTAATGCGCTAAACCGCGCAGGCCGCACATTATTGAGTGACAAACCGGTTGCCGCATTTAAAGATTTCGGTAAGAAAGGGGTGATCAATCCTTTCGATCTGGAAGTGCGTCCAGGCGAGATCGTCGGTCTTGCAGGGTTGCTAGGCTCCGGGCGCACCGAAACCGCCGAAGTTATTTTTGGGATCAAACCCGCAGACAGCGGCAATGCGTGGATCAAAGGCAAACAACAATCGCTGCGATCGCCGCATAAAGCCTCGTCGCTGGGAATTGGTTTTTGCCCTGAAGATCGCAAAACCGATGGGATAATTGCCGCCGCCTCGGTGCGTGAAAATATCATCCTCGCCTTGCAGGCGCAGCGCGGCTGGTTACGGCCGATCCCCAAACGTGAGCAATACCAGATTGCTGAACGGTTTATCCGCCAGCTTGGGATCCGCACGCCAGGCCCCGATCAGCCAATTGAATTTCTCTCTGGCGGCAATCAGCAAAAAGTTCTGCTCTCGCGCTGGCTGCTAACCAAACCGCAATTCCTGATCCTCGATGAACCTACGCGTGGGATCGACGTTGGCGCACACGCCGAAATTATCCGCTTGATCGAAACGCTGTGTGCCGATGGCCTGGCGCTACTGGTTATTTCCTCTGAACTTGAAGAACTGGTGGGTTATGCGGATCGCGTGATCATCATGCGCGACAGGCAGCAAGTGGCGGAGATCCCACTGGCTGAGCTTTCTGTATCGGCAATTATGAATGCCATTGCGGCATAAGGAGTAAAACGTGATGCCTCGTTCATTGCCGCAGGCCGAAGTCGAAAAGCCAAAATACCGCTTCCGTTGGCCGCCAGGGGTTCCGCAACTGGTGGCGCTGGTGCTGGTATTGCTGGTTGATAGTCTGGTTGCCAACCATTTCTTCGATATCGTGGTACAAAACGGGCGGCTATTCGGCAGCCCGATAGACATTCTTAACCGTGCGGCGCCGGTCGCATTATTGGCCATCGGGATGACGCTTGTGATTGCCACAGGCGGTATCGATCTTTCCGTTGGTGCGGTGATGGCGATTGCGGGTGCGACGGCGGCAACGCTGACCGTTGATGGCTACAGCCTGACAGTGGTTATCCTTTCCGCGCTGGGCGTCGGGATTCTGGCGGGGCTGTGGAATGGAATTCTGGTGGCGATCCTCAAGATTCAGCCGTTTGTCGCCACGTTGATCCTGATGGTTGCCGGGCGCGGGGTGGCGCAGCTGATTACCGCAGGCCAGATCGTCACGTTCAACTCGCCAAACCTTTCTTATCTCGGCAGCGGTTCGCTGTTCTTCTTCCCAACGCCGGTGATGATCGTGCTGGCAACGCTTCTGATCTTCTGGTTGTTCACCCGTAAAACCGCACTGGGACTGTTCATCGAATCGGTCGGGATTAACATTCGCGCGGCTAAAAATGCCGGCGTGAGTACGCGTCTGGTGGTGATGCTGACTTATGTATTAAGCGGCCTGTGCGCGGCAATTGCCGGGATTATTGTTACCGCCGATATTCGTGGTGCCGACGCCAACAACGCCGGGCTATGGCTTGAGCTGGACGCCATCCTTGCGGTGGTAATCGGAGGCGGCTCACTAATGGGCGGGCGTTTTAACATCGCGCTATCCGTGATTGGCGCGCTGATTATCCAGGGGATGAACACCGGTATTCTGCTTTCTGGTTTCCCGCCTGAGCTTAACCAGGTGGTGAAAGCGGTGGTGGTGATGTGCGTGCTGATTGTTCAGTCACCGCGATTTATTGCTCTGCTCAAAGGACTCCGTCGCCATGATCAAACGTAACTTGCCGCTGATGATTACCCTGGCGGTGTTTGTGCTGGGGTATCTGTATTGCCTGACGCAATTCCCGGGTTTTGCGTCTACACGTGTGATTTGCAACATTCTGACTGACAACGCTTTTCTGGGGATTATAGCCGTCGGAATGACGTTTGTGATTTTGTCTGGCGGTATCGATCTTTCGGTTGGTTCGGTAATCGCCTTTACCGGCGTGTTCCTTGCGAAAGCGATTGGCTTCTGGGGATTATCGCCATTAGTCGCGTTTCCGCTGGTGCTGGTGATGGGCTGTGCATTTGGCGCATTTATGGGGCTGCTGATTGACGGGCTGAAAATCCCGGCCTTTATCATTACGCTTGCGGGCATGTTCTTCCTGCGCGGGGTCAGTTACCTGGTGTCGGAAGAGTCGATTCCCATTGATCATCCGATTTATGACACCCTTTCCAACCTCGCCTGGCGTATCCCTGGCGGCGGACGGTTGAGCGTCATGGGCTTGCTGATGTTAGCCGTGGTAGTGATTGGCATTTTCCTCGCACACCGCACGCGGTTTGGCAATCAGGTGTATGCGATTGGCGGCAATGCCACGTCGGCCAACTTAATGGGGATCTCAACGCGCAGCACGACAGTGCGCATTTATATGCTCTCAACCGGTCTTGCGACTCTGGCAGGCATCGTGTTTTCACTTTACACCTCAGCCGGTTACGCGCTGGCGGGGATGGGTGTGGAGCTGGATGCGATTGCCTCGGTGGTTATCGGCGGCACATTGTTAAGCGGGGGAGTGGGAACCGTTCTCGGCACGCTGTTTGGGGTGGCGATTCAGGGGCTGATTCAGACCTATATTAACTTTGACGGCACGCTGAGTTCATGGTGGACGAAAATCGCCATCGGCATTTTGCTGTTTATTTTCATTGCCCTACAACGTGGCCTGACCGTGTTGTGGGAAAACCGTCAAAGCTCGCCTGTGAAACGCATTAAGGTGACGAACACATGACCATAAAATGTCCTGAATCGATGATTTAAGTTAAGTGAGATGTGTGGTTAATATAAACGCTCTATTAACCACATAAATTAAATGGATTTAGCATGGCAAAAGGATATTTTCTTCATATTGGGGATAAAACCACGTGCGGGGGGGAAATCTGCACAGGCAGCGCGACATTACATTTTCATGGAATAGGTGCCGCGCGAGCCGGTGATATTGTGACCTGCGGTAAATTTCCTGGCAAATTCGAAATTGTCGGAGGGTTACCTAAGAGACGTAATGGCGGGCAGTTACTGGCGGGAACTTTACATAGTGTTAGCTCCTGCCCTTGCCGGGCAACATTTATTCCCTCTATCGAAAATGGTTACGAAAAGCGAGCTGTAACCCTCCAGGATACTGATGGCTTCCTCGGTGAAAATCTTGCCGGAGATGACGAAGTTGAACAGTACGCTCAGTCAGCTAAACGTCATAAAAAACCGGAACAGCAAGAGCCTCAACCCGCAAGCGAAGATAAAGTCGCTGGGCAATCTCCCCCAACCCATAAAAAGAAACAAGAAATTATCCTGACAATTGGCGTGTTCTTTGATGGCACGGGTAATAACTCAATCAATGTGGAGAACATGTTGAAGGCTTGCTCCGGAGAGCACTTCAACCTTAACAGTGCCGATGCGCTGAGCATTCTGACCCAAAGTGCAGAAAGAAGTATGGGGGTTTCTGGTATTGGTTCTGGTAGCTACATTTCGTATCACACCAATATTCACTGGTTAAATACGTTGTATAAAACCGATCTCCCCATTGATAACGGATCAGCTCAACAATCTATCTATATCGAAGGTATTGGTACTGAAGCAGGGAAGCCTGACAGTAAGATAGGTAAAGGATTGGGCACCTCGGATACAGGAGTAATTGCCAAAACAGATAAGGCAGTATCTCTTCTTGGAAAAGAAATACAGCAAGCCTCACTGGAGATTAAGCAAAATTTAAATGGTGCTTTGTTGGTCATCAAATCCCTCCAGTTCGATATTTTTGGCTTTAGCCGTGGGGCGGCGGCAGCCCGCCATTTCGCGAACCGCATCCAATCAGAAGACAATGCTGTTATTGCCTCCATCCGACAGGGAATGGGCGAAATAGAATATCGAGGTGCTCCGTCGGGGAAAATTCGCTTTATCGGTATTTTCGACACGGTTGCAGCTATCGGTACGCCCACAAACGGCCTTAACCCCCATAACGCCGATACGGGTGAGGTGAATATTGTGCTGCGCCCGGGCGTTGCAGAAAAAGTCTTCCATATCACCGCTCTGCATGAGAACCGCTATAACTTTGCCCTGAACAGTGTTCAGCCAGCCTGGCCCGAACTGGCTTTACCTGGTGCGCATTCTGATATTGGTGGAGGGTATTTGCCCCTTGAGCGGGAAAATATCTATTTGACCCGGCCTGAAGCCGAAACCGTGCTGCTGAAGCAACCCGGCCAGAAAACACGGGTTTACCGACAGGCATTGGCCCAGAGGCAACTTCTTGAAACCGCGGCGGGCATTGCACCTATTGTGCGTACCAATAATGTTACAGGCGAAACCTGGTATGACGACAAAATGCCGCAGGATCGCTACGGTAATTTTCAAAAGCGCAGCTTCGCAGCACTGGTTATGCGCGAACGTATAGTGAAGAACGATTGGTCGAAGGTTGTGTTGCGAGTCATGCTGGATGCAGCGCAGGAAGCGGGGGTTTTGTTTGACCCAATTGACCCAAAAAATCCAGGTATGAAACTGCCTTCTGAACTTCTCCCCTACTGTAATAAGGCAATTACCCTCGGAAAACGTACCCGCACAGGAAAAACCATGTCCGGTTTTACAACCGATGAAATAGACCTGATTGCGAAAGATTATATTCACTGTTCAGCGAAGTGGAACGCTGTCGAAATGGATGATCAAGGAAAAATTAGCGGTGGCACATCAATTGCTGAAATTGTTTTCACTGACCGCCCGGACGAAGAGTGGCGGCGTACGGTATACAACATGGATGGTAAAAAGTATGAGAGTTAACAGAATATTAGCCCTGTCATTATTACTGGCACTGGTGGGCTGCCAGGCAGAAAAAAAATCGCCAGACTGCTGTAAGGCTCTGGTCGCGAAGGGTGACTGGACGTTGCCTTATGAACAATGGGAGTTCGCATTTTTCACACCCAAAGCGTTGCCCGCT